>JANYGR010000336.1 GCA_025359355.1 Bacteroidota bacterium
AAATAAAAGCATTAGCCAGTAAATTCGATTTCATCATCGATACTGTTTCTGCACAACATAATTACAACGATTACTTAGCGATGCTTAATACAGATGGCGTGATGATTTGTGTTGGTGCTCCTCCTACTCCATCTCAAATTACGGCCTTTAGTTTAATTGGTGGCCGCAAAAGCCTTGCCGGATCTTTAATTGGTGGCTTACCTGAAACACAAGAAATGTTAGATTATTGCGCTGAACATAACATTACATCTGATATAGAACTTATTCGTATGGATTATATTGATAAAGCATTTGAACGCATGCTTGCAGGCGATGTTAAATATCGCTTTGTGATTGATATGGCAACATTATAAATAACACACTACTTTAAATCTATTTCAAATAATAAAAAATTATGGCAAATCTTTTTTCTCCTTTCAAAATAAAAAACATTGAACTAAAAAATAGAATCATTGTTTCTCCGATGTGTCAATATTCGAGTGAAGATGGATTTGCCAACGATTGGCATTTGGTTCATTTAGGAAGCCGTGCCGTTGGCGGTGCAGCATTAATCATATCAGAGGCTACAGCCGTTTGTCCTGAAGGGAGAATCTCTCCAAATGATTTAGGGATTTGGAAAGATGAACATATTCCATTTTTAAAACGCATCACAGACTTCATTGATAAACAAGGATCTATAGCAGGTATTCAATTAGCACATGCTGGAAGGAAATCCAATCAAACAGCCCCTTGGAATGGAAGTAAAGAAGTTCGTCTTGAAAATGGAGGTTGGCAAACCGTTGCACCAAGTGCGATAGCATTTAAAGAAGGAGATGTTATTCCTCATGAAATGAGTGTTACTGAAATAAAACAAGTAATTCAATATTTTCAAGACGCTGCCTTGAGAGCTAAACAAGCGGGATTTAAAGTCATTGAATTACACGGTGCTCATGGTTATTTGATCAACGAATTTCTTTCTCCAGTTAGTAATAAGCGAACTGATGAGTATGGTGGCTCTTTTGAAAATCGTATTCGTTTTTTATTGGAGATCATTGAAAGTGTAAGAAAAGTATGGACTGAAGAATATCCATTATTTGTAAGATTATCAACTACTGAATGGATTGAAGGTGCTTGGACAATCAATGATTCCATTAAACTCACCGAACTGTTAAAAACAAAAACAATTGATTTAATTGATTGTTCTACGGGTGGCAATGTATCTGGTGTAAAAATAACAATTAAGCCACTCTATCAAGTTGAGTTTGCCGAGCAAATAAAAAAGGCAACAGGTGTATTAACTGGAGCTGTAGGCTTGATTACCAATGCACAAGAGGCTAATGCCATCATTGAAGAATCTAAAGCTGATGTAGTTTTATTAGCACGTGAATTATTACGTAATCCTTATTTTCCATTACAAGCAGCTACTGAATTGGGAATAGAAACTCTGTGGCCATTGCAATATGAAAGAGCAAAAAAGCATAAATGATTTTTATGAGATAAACTCCTATTAATTAGGACTTGAAATTTTCTTTCACAACGTTTTCAAACTCATCTTTCAAATATGTATTTGTTGCCATAATTTCTTTTCCAAACAACCAATTGGTAGAGCCTGAAAAATCAGCAACAGAACCTCCTGCTTCTTTCACAATTAGTGCGCCAGCTGCTACATCCCAAGCATTAAGGTTATATTCAAAAAAAGCATCAACGCGTCCGCAAGCCAAATAACACAAATCAACAGCGGCCGCACCGATGCGTCTGATGCCATGTGTATGTTTCATTAAATAAATTAACGTATTAATAAATGGATCTAAGCGTGAAAAATTATAAATCGGGAAACCAGTTGCAATTAAACTATCTGATAACGTTTTGCGTGCGGATACCGAAATTTTTTCGCCATTCAAAAAAGAACCGCCATTTTTATAAGCCCAAAAACATTGATCTTGCGACACTTCATAAACTACTCCAGCAATAATTTCTCCTTGATGTTCTAATGCTATACTAATCGCATAACTCGGAATGCCATGTATGAAATTAGTAGTTCCATCCAAAGGATCAACAATCCAATTATAAACTTTAATTTCACTCTTCGTATTTTCTTCTACTATAAATCCTGCCTCAGGAAGCAATGCTTGCAAGTTTTCTACAATACGCTGTTCTGATGTTTTATCTACATAACTTACTAAGTCGTTAAGCCCTTTGATTTCAACGGTTTCATACTTAAAGTTTTTTCGTTCATATCGAATAAATTCACCTACTTCTTTGGCTATTAAAATCACCTGCTTCGTAAGGCTTTCTAAATCTATCATATTTAAGATTTTTATTATATAGATTTTTTACCTTTTAAAATCTAATGCAACGTTGTACTAATCAAAGAAATAAACTCTTTACGAGTTGTATCTTTTAAAAACTCACCTGTAAACGCGGAAGTTGTTGTGGCACTATTTTGTTTTTGAATACCACGCATTTGCATACATAAATGTGAACATTCAATCACAACCGCTACACCTAAAGGTTTCAGAGTATCTTGAATACAATCTCTAATTTCATTTGTTAATCGCTCTTGTACTTGCAAACGGCGCGCAAAGGCGTCGACTACTCGTGGTAATTTACTCAACCCAACAATTTGTCCGTTTGGTATATAAGCAATATGTGCTTTCCCAAAGAAAGGAAGTAAATGATGTTCGCACAAACTATATACTTCAATATCTTTTACAATTACCATTTGACTATAATCTTCTTTGAACATAGCCGAACGTAAAATTTCAGCAGGATTCAAATCATATCCTTGCGTTAGGAACTGCATAGCTTTAGCTGCTCTCACAGGCGTTTTTAATAACCCTTCACGTGTAGGATTTTCACCTACATCATCTAAAATATTTTTATACATATCCGAAATAGAATCCACTAACTTATCGTTATATTGATCTATTTTTTTATAGCCTGTAATATCGTGTTCAAATTCTTCGTTTAGCATCGTTTTATTTTTTTCTATTTGATGAGCGTCTTATTCTCCAAAATACTCTACGTAATTATTTTCAGTTTCGTATAATTTAATTCCGTGAAGCGTCCCTCCCATTATTGATATTTTAGCAGCTAATTTATTCCAAATAAAAATAGCCACATTTTCTGTTGAGGGCATCATATTCATTCCTTCCACATCTATATTCAAATTTTTATGATCCAATATTTCTGTGACATCTGTTCTAATCAAGTCACCTAAGTCTTTCAAATTAACCACAAAACCTGTATCTGGATTGATTTCGCCCTTTACAGTAACATAGAGGTCGTAATTATGTCCATGCCAATTTTTATTGGCGCATTTACCAAAAATAATTGCGTTTTGTTCTTCACTCCAATTAGGATTAAATAATTTGTGAGCGGCATTAAAATGTTCTTTGCGAGTAATATAAATCATAGTAAATTAACAGTTGTAAAAATAACAATAAAAATGAACATATTAATTGTAGCCGCTACTCAATTTGAAGTACAACCCTTACTGGATTTTTTAGAAATAAAACACTCACACGTAGGCTTGCATCATAGCGAAAAAGTGTTTGATAACAAGCAAATACAAGTGTTGATTACTGGTGTTGGCATGGTAAATACAGCCTATATGATGGGTAAATTCAGTAATAATTTATACGATTTAATTTTAAATGCAGGTGTGGGAGGTGCTTTCGACAAAACCCTCGAAATTGGTCAATTGGTAGAGGTAACCGAAGATACCTTGAGTGAATTAGGTGCAGAGGATGGCGATAATTTTATCACTTACGACCAATTACATTTAGGTGGTACACATATTTATAATGCATATACGAATGATGAGTATTTGAAAATTAATAACCTTAAAAAAGTAAAGGGTATTACGGCTAATACTGTTCATGGTAATAATGCGAGTATCGAAAAAATAAAAAACCGGCATCATCCAGATGTAGAAAGTATGGAAGGAGCAGCATTCTTAGCGTCTTGTGGGCATGCAAAACACTACACACAAATACGTGCTATTTCTAACTACGTGGAGAAACGAGATAAAAGCAAATGGAATATGCCTATAGCCATTAAAAACTTAAATGAATTTTTGATTGACTTTATTGAAAAAATATAATTTTATAAATGGAATTTTATGGGACTAGATTTAATTAAAAGTTCGAGTCTCTTTGGCTACAATAAACTCTAAAACCCTTGATAATAAAGGGTTTTAGAGGCAGTGGATCCGGAGGGATTCGAACCCTCGTCCAAACAAGGAATCAATAAGCTTTCTACAAAGTTTAGAAACTATTTAGTTGTCGGCATATATCAGGCATAATTTCAAACCAAACATACACGTAGATGCTAATATTGCTTTAGATAACATCATCTCTAAAACAAGTTGCTAATTTATGATGCAATAATCTCGTCGCTAAGCAACGATGCTACGAGGATTGCAAAGGTTGGTTAGTCTTGGACTAAGCAGCCATAGCGTAAGAATTCTCTTCGCCGAATAAAAGTTTGAGAGTTGATTTTAAGGTGCCATATCCACAACGCACCACCTGCTTACTTATCAACCGCGCTCGCTGTCAAAACCGGTCGGACCCATAATGTTAAAGAACTATTCAGTTATTTATAGTACAAAGATAATCCTTTTAATCACCTAAAACACCTGCATTCATATTATTATTTTCAATATTTAACAATTTTAGTATTATGTAAAACAAAATCCCCTATATTTAAATTCGTATTCTAACATGGCAAAAGTTATTCCGTTTAAGGCAATTCGTCCACAAAATGACAAAGTTCATTTAGTAGCTTCGCGCTCTGTAGATGGCTATAATCCTTCGGAATTAAGAGATAAACTTTCAGGAAACCCTTTCTCCTTTTTACATGTTGTTAATCCTGATTTTGAGGATGGAATAAAAACGAAACCTGGATCAAAAGAACGATTACTAAAAGTAAAAAATCATTTCAAAAAATTTGTTCGAGAAAAAGTTTTTTTAAGAGACGAAAGTCCTTGTTATTATTTATACCGACAAATAAAAGAAGGCAATGAATTCATTGGTATCATTGCTTGTACAAGTATCGATGATTATATGAGTGGCGTTATTAAAATTCATGAACAAACACTTATTCAACGCGAAGAAAAATTAAAAGATTATTTAGAGGTTTGTGAATTTAATGC
>JANYGR010000337.1 GCA_025359355.1 Bacteroidota bacterium
AAAATATTTTTAGGTGCAGATGTGAAGAATGAAAAAATAGCTATTGGAGGCTGGCTAGAAACAACCAATATTTTCATCTATGATTTCATTGAAGAAAATTTAAATGAAGGAATTAAACATGTGTTTTGTACGGACATTTCAAAAGATGGGCTATTACAAGGCCCTTCGATAGATTTATATAAAAATATGCTACACAAATTTCCTCAATTAAATTTAACAGCCAGTGGCGGTGTTTCTCAATTAAGCGATTTAGAAGAACTAAAAAAAATTGGTTGTGCTGGAGCTATAGTTGGAAAAGCGATATACGAAGGAAGAATTACAATGGAAAAATTACGACGTACGATTGACGAATTTAGAGCTTAGATTTACAATTAAAAATATGAATATGAAACCACAAGATTTGAAATTAAGAACAAAAAAATTTGCAATTCATTCGTAAATCCAAATTAAAAAAATGATCACAAAAAGAATAATCCCCTGTTTGGATATTAAAGATGGACGAACAGTAAAGGGTATCAACTTTGAAAATATAAAAGACGCTGGCGATCCTGTGGAATTAGCTATAGAGTACGCTAAGCAAGGAGCTGATGAACTTGTTTTTTTAGATATTACGGCGACTAATGAAAAACGTAAAACGTTATCTGAATTAGTCACTCGAATTGCGAAACATATCAATATTCCGTTTACCGTTGGTGGTGGTATTAGTTCCATTGAAGATGTTTCTGTTTTATTAAAAGCGGGTGCTGACAAAATTTCAGTCAATACTTCTGCTGTAAAAAATCCTCAATTAATAAAGGATTTAGCCAATCACTTTGGAAGTCAATGTGTGGTATTAGCTATCGATACGAAATTTGAAGATAATGAGTGGTATGTATACTTAAATGGAGGAAGCGTAAAAACGGAAATAAAAACGCTTGATTGGGCAAAGCAAGCTGTTGCATTAGGAGCTGGAGAAATACTATTAACATCAATGAATAACGATGGAACTAAAAATGGGTTTGCATTAGATATTACGAAACAAATTTCAGAAGCGGTTAATGTGCCTGTAATCGCAAGTGGAGGCGCTGGAACGATAGAACATTTTAAAGACGTTTTTATAAATGGAAAAGCAGATGCGGCTTTAGCAGCTAGTGTTTTTCATTATAAAGAAATAGGAATACCAGAATTAAAATTATACTTAAAATTAAATAATATAGAAATCAGAATTTAATAATCTTCAACACAGAGTTAAAGCGAAAAAAAGAATAGTAAAAAAAAATAAAACTCCATGAACGCCTAACCTCTTAACCTCTGTGTTGAACACAAAAAACCAAACCATGAAACCAGACTTTACAAAATCAGCCGATGGATTAATTCCAGTTATTATACAAGACAACATTACTAACGTGGTATTAATGTTAGGCTACATGAATCAAGAAGCATTTGATAAAACACAATTGGATAAACGTGTTACATTTTTTTCTCGTTCAAAAAACAGGTTATGGACGAAAGGAGAAGAAAGTGGAAATTTTTTAAATGTAAATAGTCTGTTGATTGATTGTGATAATGATACGATTCTTGTAAAAGCAACCCCGGTTGGGCCAACTTGTCATACAGGAGCAGATACGTGTTTTAACGAAAAAAATGCATCTACGAATTTTTTAACTGAATTAGAAACGATCATCAGAGATAGAAAGAATAACCCAACTGATAAATCTTATACAGCCTCTTTATTTGCCAAAGGAATTAATAAAATTGCACAAAAAGTTGGTGAGGAAGCTGTTGAGGTTGTAATAGAAGCGAAGGACTCCAATGATGATTTATTTAAAGGTGAAGCAGCTGATTTATTATTTCATTACTTAATTTTATTACAAGCCAAAAACTTTACCTTAAATGATATTATTCAAGTATTAAAAAATAGACATTAGTAAACCTTTATCATAAGAATCTAAAATGACAATCAATCAAACTATTCCTTATCAAGATAACTTAATATCTGATCGACTTATTACTCGAAAACTCACAAAAGACGATGTCGTCATTTGGACAACCTTTTTTGAAGATAAAGATTGCGCGCACTTTTTTCCAACTATGGGATTACCTAACGCAAAGGCTCGAGCAGAGTATTGGATAGAAAAACAATTAGCTCGCTACGAAGAAAATCGTTTTGGCTTACAAGCCTTAATCAATAAACAATCGGGTGAATTTGTTGGTCAATGTGGTTTATTATTACAAGAAGTCGATAACGAACCAGTCTTAGAAATAGGTTACAGCTTATTAAAACCACATTGGTATAAGGGCTACGCAACTGAAGCAACAAAGCTTTTCAAGAACTATGCTTTTGAAACTGGTTTCAGTGATGAATTAGTTTCTATCATTGATACCAAAAATATATTATCTCAAAAAGTAGCAATACAAAACGGAATGACCAATTTAAAACAAACTCGTTTTTGGGATATGGATGTGTTTATTTTCGGAACATCTAAAACAGAATGGATTGTTTCCAAAAAATAATTTACACTAAGTAGTATTTTATTTTTGTACAGTGAATTTATTGACAAATTCTTTTGTCCCAATTATTCCTTTTATAAAATAAATCCCATCCGCTAAGCCAGTACAATCTATTACCATTTTAGAATCAATGATGGTAGTCTTTACTTGAATCAATCTACCAGAAACGTCCGTTACAGAAATAGTATTCGCCTTAAGATTTTCCAAATCAATCGTTAAATCATTCCGAACAGGATTCGGGTAAAAAGAAACGCCTTCAGTACCATTATTTGTTATAGCACAAGTTTCTGAATACTTATATTTTCCATCAAAATCGACTTGTTTTAATCTATAGTATGAAATTCCTGTTGGTGAGTTTTGATCAAAAAAACTATACTCCATTTTTGTTAAACTATTACCGGCTCCCTTTTTCTTTCCAATCACTTCAAAATTCAAACCATCTAATGAACGCTCAACGTCAAAATGATCATTATTAGATTCGGAAGCTGTAGTCCACGATAAATTATTTGAACTTTTAGTATAACTGCAATTAAAATACATCAACTCAATCGGTAAAGGATTTAAGTATGTTCTTGATGCTAACGTAAATGGGCTAAAATTTGTAACAGGAGCGCCTGATACAATTGATCCTGTTGTTGTATTTCCTGTAGTTCCTCCATTACCTTCATCTTTCCATTTCACTTGTCCTGCATCCCACCTAGCAACTATCAAATCAGACAAACTATTTACTCCACAACTTGTAGAATTCCATGTTAACGTTACACTTACATTTGAACTTCCTCCTGTACGATTCAAAATCCAGTATTCACATCTACTAATATGGTCTATTGTAGCATCTTTTGATGAATACGTATAAGGAGGGCTAGGGTCGGCCATAAAATATTGTGCCGTAAAATGATCAGTTGCAATGGAAGGTGCAGTAATAGAAATTGGTCTATAAAAATTACTCGCGCCAACCGGAAAGGTAAACACTTGTGTACCTACTTTATTAACTTGCCCGTTCACATAACTACTATTATTTGCGCCAGAAGTTGACGAGCCATTTAAAAATCTAAGTAAGGAATTTTGATTAACAATACCACCAACAAAAGTCATTGCATTAGCAATTTGAAGTGTTCCTGAAGGTATGGCTATTGTATTTGCACCTGATTTATTAATTACTAAATTATAAAAAGTTTGAGAAGATGGGCATATAATAGAAGTAGATGTAGCACCTAAAATATTGACCGTTCCACTTCCTGAATTAAAAGAACCATTATTAACCCAGTCGCCATAAACATCTAAACTATTAGCCCCGCTAATAGTTAAACTTGCTGCTGGAAGAGCAGCTGTAGGCCCCACAGCTGGACTTGCGGCCGTAATAGTCAAACTTCTACAGGCAGCGCCGATAGCATTAATAACTGGCATAAATTGAGGTTTAGAATTCGGAATTAAAGCATCTATTGTTAAGGTAGGTACTCCTGATCCACACCAATTAGACGCCGTAAACCAATCTGTACTTGTTCCTCCAATCCATGTGGATAGAGAAGGTGTTGCTGCAGCTGGGGTAAATTTCACACTTAATCCAGAGGTTCCTGTTGTTTGAACTAACTGAAATTCTACTTGAGAATTTTGATTTAAAGCTCCAACCCATAAAATAACAGATGACGCAGAGGTAGCACGTGTAGCCAATTGAACGCCATCAATAAATAGTGTTATTCCATCGTCATTACTATTACAAATAATACTATATGTACCACATGTAAATCCAGTGCGCTTAAAACTCATTGAATAATTAGAGCTTGGCATCGTGCAACCTATATAAGCTTGTCCGTTTGTTGCATTAGCATTTGAAGGAACGGCGGTAACACTTGACCATCTTGTAGCTGTAGCAAAATCATATCCACTAGGGGCGCTCCCATTTTCAGTATAATATCCATAATAATTGCTCAACGTAGTGTTATTATGACAGAAGACATTCCAAACATTTGTATAAGCTGTTTGGGCTAGTAATGGTATTACCGTTATCGTAGTGGTAGCATCAACACTAGAGCAATTATTGTTACCGGTTACTGTATATATTGTAGTAATAGTTGGCGATGCTATCACCGAATTTCCAGTGGTTGCACTTAATCCAGTAGACGGACTCCAACTATAAGTACTAGCACCGCCTGCTGTTAATGTATATTGTTGAGCTGCACAATTAATTGTTCCTGTAGTTGGTGATACGGTAGTGGTTGGTAATGGATTAACTGAGACGGAGACACTTGCCGCTGCACTACATGTTGTAACAGGATCAGTTACCGTACACGTATAATTTGTTCCAACGGTTGGAGATGCAGGAACCAGTGTTCCTGTAGTTGTTACAGTTAAACTTGCTGCTGGTCCCCAAACATAGTTAGCTCCAACTATATATGGAGAAGCAGTTAAAGAAGCAGATGTACCTGCGCATATCGTTACTGGTGGATTTAAAACAGGATATGGTACAAGAATAAAATTAGCCCCTATTCCACTACCGCCTGAGCCTTCTTGGTGTCTAATCTCAACGGTAGATGTTGATCCCAAAAAGCCTGTCCAAATATTCGTATGAACATCACAACATCCTATGTGCTGAAACACTTGAACTCCATTTACAAATACTGTAACACCATCATCATGATAAGAAATATCCATTTGATAATAACCACAGGTGAAATTAGTACGCTTACTAATTGTTGAATGATAATCAACACCAATAGTACATCCCTGATATGCTAAGCCAGAGCTCGCATTGGCACTAGAAGGTGCTAAACTCGTCCCCCATCTATTAGATGATAAAAAACTTAAATTGTTCTCTGTATAAAAACCATAGTAGTCAGACATATTAGTTGTTGAAGTATAAGTACCTGGCGTATTATAACAGAATACATTCCAAAACCCGTTACCAAATGTTGTTGGAGACAACGCCGGCTGCATTTGAGCGTTAACAGTTACAGTTGCTGTAACTATTGCACAGTTATTAGAACCACTTACGGTATAGACTGTTGTTGTTGTTGGGTTAGCAACGGTAGAATAGCCATTAACTGTAGTTAGTCCTGCTGAAGGACTCCAAGTATAAGTTGCTGCACCGCTTGCTGTTAATGTTGCCGAATTTGATCCACTACAAATAAGACTGGATGTTGAAGAAGCAGTGGTAGTAGGTATAGGATTTACGGTTACTGTAATTGTATTATTATACGAACAAGTTGTTGTTCCTGCATCAGTTGCTGTTAAGGTATAAACTGTTGTAGTGGTAGGTGATGCAACCGTCGTAATCGAGCCAGCACTTGGACTAGATGTTATTGCTGGTGCCCAAGAATAATTGACAGGAATTGTGCTTGAATTTGTAGCTGTCAACGTTGTTGATGAACCAGCACAAATAGTAACAGGGGTTGACATACTTAATGGAGATATCGTATACATATTAACCGATAAAAACCCAGGTCCACTTCCATTGGTATATCTAAACTCAATATTATCCGAAGGAGATATAAAACCATTCCATACATTAGGATGTGTATCACCCCAACTTAAATGCGAAAAAATAGTAACACCATTAATGAGAACATACATATAATCATCATGAGAAGTAATATCTATTTGATACAAGCCACAAGGAATATTGGTTCTTTTATAAGCAACTGAATAATTTGTATTACCAAATGAGCAACCTGCATAAGCTAAGCCTGTAGAACCAATAGTAGCAGTACTCGGGCTAGTCAAATTATTAAACCTCGTTTGTGTATTAAAACTTAAATTATCATCCGTATAAAAACCTTGATAATTGCTTGTGAAATTATTAAAAATATTAAAACAATAGACGTTCCAAGTTCCATTTCCAAATACGCTTGGGTTACCAGCAGCTGTATTAATCGTAATATTAGATCCATTATCAGGGCTATTAACAACAGGGCTTGAGCTAACAATTCTTATTCTATACCCTGTGCCAGCTGGAGATGCGGGAATTGTGCATGTGATTGCTGCCGCTGTTGTACTTGTTCGTGTGCCTATAGTAACTGGAGCTGCAAATGAACCTGTAGCATCTGATAATTGAACTGAATACACATTTGCCGCAGCGAAAGAGCAATTTTGTGTAAAATTTACATTAAATGATTCTCCCTGACAATACGTTAAATTAGGAACAGTTGGGGTGCTTAGCGCCAAACCGTTGATTGTTAAATCAACACCATTAGATTGGCTGGTAAATGTTGGATTGGATGTTAATACTCTAACTCTATATGCAGAACTAGTAGCAGTCGTATAAGGGATTGTAAAAGTGCTTCCTCCACCATTTATAGCTGTTCTTGTGCCCAAGAAAACAGGAGATGCAAAACTACCAGTAACGTCCGATAATTGAGTAGTAAAAACATTCCCAGCACCAAAATTAGAAGTTACTGAGTAATTTACAGTAATATTAGTACCTGCACAATAGGTAGCAGAAGCCACTGGAGCTGTAATTGTAACCGTTTGAGAAAAAGATGATAAAGAAAAAAACAATAAACCGCAAACTAATAAAAATCGTTTTAGGTAATCTACTTTACAAGACAAATAAAAAATAGTCATAATTTTAAGAATTTATTAATTAACTAAATTTATGTAATATTTTTGTAATTTTGAAATAAAACACATACTTATTCGACTAAAACGCACGAATAAACGATTAATTAACGTAGACATTACATTCCCACGATTCTTCAAATTATTTATTAAAAAAATTCAACCAATTTTATCCGAAACATTTACATCTACTTGATAACATACTATTTTTCCAATGCTGGAACAAAAGGTTTAATTGCGAAAAGTTCTCAATAATTTTAATCCAACTCTTAGATATTCATTATCTTTACCTAAAGCGTTCGTCGCTTATTTATTTTATATGGCAAAATCAAAAAAACAATCCAAACGTTATTTATTCGAAGAAGTATTAACGTTTTTAAAACATAACTCCGAAAAATCCTTTAATTACAAGCAACTTGGCTCTGCCATGGAAATTGACAATGAAGGCGATCGTTTTGCATTACTTGAAACTCTTGAAGAATTAAAACACCAAGGTTTTGTTGATGAAAAAGAAATCGGCAAATACCAAGTGAAAGATGTAAAAACATATCAATCCGGCACTATTGATTTCACAACCAATGGATCATCTTATGTTATTATTTCACCTGAAGTACCTGATGTGTTTATTCCATTTGGAAAAAGCAAAGATGCTTTTCATGGCGATTTAGTAAAAGTAAATATTTTCAATCGCAGAGGTAACAGTAAACCAGAAGGTGAAGTGATTGAAGTGATCAAACGAGCCAAAACACGCTTTGTTGGTACGATTCAGATTACCCCAAAATTTGCTTTTGTTGTTCCTGATTTCATGAAACTACATGTTGATTTCTTTATCAAATCAGAAGATACGCTTGGTGCTAAAAATGGACAAAAAGTTTTAATTGAATTTGAAAAATGGGAAAAAGGTACCGGTAATCCCAATGCAAAAGTCATTGAAGTATTAGGAAATGCAGGCGAGCATGAAACGGAGATGCATGCTATCATGGCCCAATTTGGCTTGCCAATGGTGTTTGCGCCTGAGGTAGAAGCGGCAGCTAAAAAATTAGCTACCGAAATTACATCTGAAGAAATTGCAAAACGCAGGGACTTTAGAGGTATCACGACGTTTACCATTGACCCTGTTGATGCAAAAGATTTTGATGATGCGCTTTCCATTCAAAAATTAGAAAATGGAAATTGGGAAATAGGTGTTCACATTGCAGATGTGACGCATTATTTAAAACCAAATACTATTTTAGATAAAGAGGCTGTAAATCGCGCTACATCAGTATACTTGGTAGATCGTTGTGTGCCTATGTTACCAGAAGTATTAAGTAATTTCGCTTGTTCGTTACGACCACACGAAGAAAAATATTGCTTTAGTGCTGTGTTTGAAATGGACGATGAAGGACAAATACAAAATCAATGGTTTGGTAAAACGGTTATTTTTAGTGATAGACGTTTTAGTTATGAAGAAGTACAATTAATTATTGAAACTCATCAAGGTGATTATGTCGATGAAATTTTAACCTTAGATCGATTAGCAAAAATTTTAAGAAAAGAACGTACTTCTAAAGGTTCAATCTTTTTTGATAAAGCGGAAGTGAAATTTACCTTAGATGATGCAGGGGCACCAACTGGCGTGTATTTTAAAACTCAAAAAGACGCGCATAAATTAATTGAAGATTTCATGTTACTTGCCAATAAAAAAGTTGCCGAGTTTTTAGGGAAACCTAAACGCGATGAATCTCAACAAGGACAAGGTAAAAAGAAAGAGTCTGGTAAAGAAGGAAATGCAGTTGTGTATCGTGTGCATGATGTGCCAAAAGACGATAAATTAATGGAGTTAAATAATTTTGTTGCTCGTTTCGGGTATTCGGTAGCCGTTGGTAATAAACAAAAAACAGCACAATCAATTAATAAATTATTAGTTGATGTAAAAGATAAGAAAGAACAAAGCATGATTGAGTTGTTAGCCGTACGAAGTATGCCAAAGGCTATATATACAACTAAAAACACAGGTCATTATGGTTTAGGTTTTGATTATTACACACACTTTACCTCTCCTATCCGTCGTTATCCTGACGTCATGGTGCATCGATTATTAGAAGCTAAATTAGAACACCAGATGTATTTAAAAGCGGATGAATTGGAGCAGTTATGTAAACATTCATCAGACATGGAAAAACTGGCTGCTGAAGCAGAACGTGCATCTATTAAATACAAACAAGTAGAATATTTGACTGATAAAATCGGACAAGAATTTAAAGGGGTTATTAGTGGTGTTACTGAGTATGGGTTATTTGTAGAAATTATCGAAAACAAATGTGAAGGCATGATTCGCGTTCGCGACATGAAAGATGATAGCTATAGTTTTGATGCTGATAACTACCGTATGGTGGGCCGTAGAACTGGCCGCATTTATTCTTTAGGAGATAATGTAAACATTATTGTACGACGTGCTGATTTGGTAAAAAAACAATTAGATTTTGAATTTGTGAATGCAACTCCTGTTAAGCAAGAGGTCATCAGAAATGAAAAGCGTTATAAGAAGAGGAAGTAGAATTTTAAAAAACGAAAAATAGTTTGAAAAAAATAATTCTAGTTTTGTTAATTCTAATTTCAAAAGTAATTTTCTCTCAAGAAATACGGAATGAATGGAAAGAAGATTTGAAATTATGGATTAATACTCCTCCATTAGCCTTAATTGATATGTTTGCCGGACCATCATACAGATTAGGCTTTGAGTTTAAATTACATAGAAATGTGTCACTTTCTTTAGAGGCGGGTAAGTACTATAGTTACGATGTTAAAGGGGGCTTAGCTCTTCCTCAAGAAGGAATACATGGATTTATTATTAGACCGGAAATAAAGTTTTATTTGAATGATGAGAAAAAAACAATAGGTAATTATATTGCTTTAGAATATTTACATAAAGAAATAACCTTTAATTATAGCGATAGTATAGCTATAAAGCCAATGCCAACTTACGAAAAAACCTACACCATCTATAAAGCAATTAATTGTTTTTCGTTTAAATATGGTGAAGTAAGTATAATAAAAAAACATTTTGTTTTTGAATGGTATGTTGGGGCAGGTATTAGAATTGCAAAAGGTAATACCAACTTAACTGATGATGAACAAACCCATATACTGACTGGTGAACATCATGGTGACATAATTGGTGGAGGACAGAGAGCCCCAACTTACATACTCCCTAATTTGAATTTCGGAATTAAACTTGGTTACAAAATAAAGTAAGTTTAACGTACAGGCTATGGTAAATGTTTAATGGACTATTTTCTCAAATAACTATACTGAAAGTATTTTCGGAAAGAGTAGATGGGGTTTTCAATAGCGTAATAAGAGAGTGTTGCTAAGATCAGTAAAAACAAGGCATTGATGGCATAGATGATTGGTGATGTTGGCATTATGATGCTGGATTTTTCAAACAAGTATGTTGTAAAATCAGGAATTAAATTATGGTACACATATAAGCCATAACCTATTTTACCTATGTATAAACATAATTTATTTTCGAGAAAGAACTTGGCAACACCGCCTATGCCATTGGAAGCATAATACACAAAAGCCATACTAAATAATGCAGCAGAAGGT
>JANYGR010000360.1 GCA_025359355.1 Bacteroidota bacterium
CCATTAAACATCTCAACTGAATTTTTAACCATAGCCAATCCTAAACCTGTACCTGTAGTTTTTGTGGTAAAATTTGGAATAAATAATTTATCCTTTACCGATTCTTCTATTCCACTTCCATTATCTTCAACCGAAACAATAATATTATTTTCTGTTACCAATGCATTAATGGTAATAAGTCCTTTTCTATCAGGCGGAATAGCTTGTTCCGCATTTTTCAACAAATTAGTAAATATTCGAATACATTGCTCTTTATCTGCTAGTATGTATAATTCAGTAGGTGCAGTTAATGTAATTTGACAGTCGGTATTTTGCTGAAATAAATTGGAAACATTTTGTAATACTTCATATAAATTAATTTTTTCGGATTGTGCCACTGGTAGTTTAGCAAAACTCGAAAACTCTGTCGCTATATGAGACAACGTATCTATTTGTTCTATCAACATCGTAGCAACCTTATTAACCCTGTCATTTATATCTTCTGGATGAGTGGCCACAACCCTTTGTAAGTGCTGAATATTAAGCTTCATTGGCGTTAACGGATTTTTAATTTCGTGCGCTACTTGTTTTGCCATTTCGCGCCAAGCACTTTCTCTTTCTGATTGGGCTAATAATCGAGAACTTTTTTCAAGCTTAATAAGCATCGCATTATATTCTTTTACTAAATCGCCAATCTCATCTTTTGTATGCCATTCTAATGCCTCGTTGTGAGTCCCAAACTTAATGTTCGAAATTTGCTGCTTAATGATACGCAAAGGCTTCGTTAATAAATTAGATACTAACAGTGCAACTAATGTGGTGATTGCAAATAATATGGTATAAATATTTATAAGGGTTGTTAAGTAAGCTGTTATTTCTTTTTCTAAATCTTTTTGTCGAGAAAAATAAGGAAGATTAATATACCCAATTAATTTATCGTTGCTATTGTAAAATGGGATATAAGCCGAAAGATAATTCAGAGAACCAATTGTTTCTCGTTGAGAATAACCGGCCTTTGCCTCTCTCATGAAACTTGCATAAGCAACTGGATTCATAAATTTAGAAATCAATCCCTGATCATATATAGCAGGCTGTGACGATGAATATAAAACACCTCTTTCATTGAATAAAGAAATATCACTTCCAAATAATTGTGCTAATTTTTTTAATGTAAACGTCGTGTTGCTCTTAAATGCAGGATCTAAATGAGATGGTTTCCCAACGGTTTGTTCTAATTCTTTTAATACCAATTGAGATTTAGTTATCAATTCTTTTTTATTCTTTATTTCAAACTGTGATTCAACCACCCAAATAGTACCAAAAACAACTCCCGTTAAAGATAAAAACACAATTGAAACCAATATAAATTGGATCCGATAATTTAGAGAGTTGAAATCATTTTGCCGTTTAATCACAATAGAATTAAACATGATGCTGCATAAAACGATAATGGAAAAAAATATAAATAAATAAGACATCGATGTTAAACGTTGCCACACGCCTGACTTTACTTCACTTATAATAACTTTTGTATTTTTTTTGTTTTCATAATGATAGTGCGTGTACCCATCATCACTATTATCATTAAATTTTTTATTGCTTATATATAAAGGATACTGATAGTCGCCAAAAACTCTTTCGAGTTTATTATTTTCATAAACTGCATAAGATATTTTTTTTGTTTCAAGTTTGCTCTCTAATGATTTATCTAATAACAAATCTGGGAATGCTCCTAAATTACTCGTGTTTTTAGGCTCCATTTGAACGTATAGATTATACAAATCTTCAGGATTATTGGTACCACTTTCAATGTCTATTTTTGCTACGTATCTAATTGGTTTTTTTTCCTGATCAATAAAATACAACTCATCACTAATCGTCTGTGATCCGATTTTCATTTGTTTTTTAAAATACTCTTCATTTAAATATTGAGGAAACGTTTGATTAAATACAGACGAACCATCATTTTTAAATAATGCCAATGTAATGTCGTAACGCTCAAAATAGCCACTAAACTCCACTTGCCGGATGCTTTGTTCTATTTGTTCACTACTTAAGGGTAATAACGACAATAAGTTTTTTAATTTGCTGTCAGTTTTAATAGATGAAATCACTTTGGTAAATTCATTTTCCGCAATAATATCTTGCCTATCTGTCAAGCTAAACGACAACGCATCGTATGTTTGCTGTTTGTTTTTTTGTTCGTATTTGTTAAACAAATTAGATGTGGTAATAGTTGCCACTAAAACTATTAAACCAATGTTTATGAAATTATAAGAAGCCTTATATTTCCTCAAAACTAAAGAAACAATACCTAATGGTAACGTCCATAAATAATCATATAGACTAACATTTACAAAAAGATAAATAACCAAATAAAGAATCATCGAATACGCTATTATCAATAATTTATAATTCGATTGGGAAAGAAAAACAATTACACATTCTTCACATAAAATATAAAAAGAGTACAACATAAAACCTACTGACAACAGTCCAATTAAGCTATAGCCTGTAAAATCAAAGAGTTCGTTAATGTTGTAGTTAATTGTAGAATTATTAACCAAACTATAAATTAAATTTCTAATACTGATAGAATAATAAGTAAGAGCAATAGTAGCTGTAGTAACAAGTAATAGTAAGGTGAATTTGGTTTTAATTTGTTTTATAAAATTTGTTTTATAACAAATAACCGCCAGTACTAATATTAAAAAACTATTAATTAAAACATCACCCAAATATGAAAAATAAAAAGAATTACCATCGGCAAAAACGCTCGCATCAAATAAGCGTGTTTCGTAAAAAACAGACGGACATTTAAAATAAATCATTACTGTCCTCAGTAATAAACAAACTAATCCAAATACCATTAGCTGTGTAACTTTATCTCTTATTCGTCTTTTAATTTCATAAAAAATAATCAATAGCAACAATAGCCCCGCCAATAAAGCAAATAGCCCCGCATAACCAGATGCCATTTTATTTTTATACACCCCATCATTTCTGGAAATTTCAAATAAGGTATTTCCCCATTTTGATTTAATAGCTGGATTTAAATAATTAAAATCAGTTTTAAGCTTAGTATTAGGAGGTAAATCAAGCCAATCGCTAAAATTATTTTGAATGTATTTATTCTCTAAATCATATTCGTTTTTTATTGCAATTAAAGCAATGCCTTTGTAATTTGGCGCTATACTGTCTTTTTGAGTAATACATTCAAACCATCCATTTCTGATTTTGATAAGTTCAGCTTTAGAAGTAAGAGCGTATGAATATAAATCTATAGCCGGTTCATTATCACTCCAAAAACAAAGACTATCATTTTCATATACATAAATCGCGATGCCTTCTTTTTTATAAAGCTCAGCAATATCTCCTTGATACTTTGTAAATAATTTTTTAGGCTTAGTTGTTTTTAAAAATTCAGTTAATAAAACTAATTTCTCTTGAGCTAAAGCTTCTTTTTGCTGCAATTTAGATTGAGCAGCTATAGCTAATTCCTTGGTAGTTGTTTTATTAAAATAGGAAATCAAAAACGACAAAAGAGCACAGATCATAACTATTACAATCAATACCTTTCGTCTTATATTCCATTTAACCAGCATTACTAAGGCAATTTACAGATTTTTAACTAATTTTTTAATCATAAAAATCTTTTTTTTGAAGTTTTAAGTATATTTGTGTTATTACACCTAATTTATATGGCAAAAGAAACTACAAGCGTTAAGCAACCTAAATTTGAAGAGTTAAAAAACACCTTTCGATTTTTTCCTTTCAAAAGTCAAAAAGCTCCTTTTATTGTTATTATTTTATTGGGGTTAATTTTTAACCTCACTACTTTAAATAATGAGTATGCACTTGATGATGGTATTATTATTCATCAAAATGACCACGTTATTAAAGGTATTGCAGGTATTAAAGGTATTTTAACTAAAGATGCTTACGAAAGTTTCTATCGCAAAATGAATGCGACAGATCAATTAGCGGGTGGTCGATACAGGCCATTATCGGTTGTGAGTTTTGCCATCGAACAGCAATTTATTGGTGCTTACCCTAAAGATGGAAATTATCCTTCAGCCTGTTGGAGAAGCGATACCGCTAATTTTAAATTAACTCACGTTGATGATCCTAAAGATGATATTAATAATGACGGTGTATTTAACGAAGTTGATTGCCAAGTAAAAGGTGCGTCCATCAGGCATTTCGTTAATATCATTTCTTTCATCTTAGGCATCATGTTATTGTTTTTATTTTTTAGAAATTATATTTTTAAAGATAATCATGACTTAGCATTTTTAGCGGCTATATTATTTTTAATGCATCCCCTCCACTCGGAAGCTATAGCCAATGTAAAAAGTAGAGATGAAATTTTTTCATTAATATTTATTTCATTAACGCTCTTTTATTCCTTTAGGTTTGTAGATTATACCAATTACATCAAAGAAGAAGGCTTATTGAGTAAAGCATCTACGTCTGTCAAACAATTATGTTTTGCAGCTATATCAATTATTGTATTAGGCTTCGCTTATTTATTTCTTGCTAATACGAAAGATATTGGGATTTTAATTAATCTGCCAACTATCGCTATTGGCGGATTAATTGTATACTCTTGTTATATGACGCTCATTAAGGGAGAGAAATTACCTAAAAATATTATGTTGGCATGGGCTGTTATTTGTTTCTTAATGGCCTTATTAGCAAAAGAATATGCCGTTGTTTTAATTGCACTCATGCCTGTGGCATTTTATGTCTTTGGCAAAATAGAATTCGATTATAAAACGTTTACAAAATCACCTGACTTTATGCAAACCCTCTTTGTATTTGGTTCTTTTGTGATAGCAGCCTTATTTATGTTATTTGTAAAACGTAGCTCAGACATCCATATTCAACCAGGACAAAAAGCTACTATGGCCTTTTGGTTATTTCCATTTTTATACTTAGTAATAGGCGTATTTTTATTAGGCTCTAAAACTAAAACCAATTTTGGGAAATTGATGACATGGCAATTCTTTATCATGTTGTTTTATTTAGGAATGCGTTTAGTAGC
>JANYGR010000408.1 GCA_025359355.1 Bacteroidota bacterium
TATCAAAAGATTCCATTATTATTAAAGTCATTCCAACACTCTATATCCCAAATTGTTTCACACCCAATGATGATAATTTGAATGATATTTTTAAACCAGAATATGCTGGATACACTGATATCGAACTTTTAATTTTTGACAGATGGGGTGAGCAAATTTTTAAAACTACCGAATTACATGGTGGTTGGAATGGCAAGAGAAAAGACACACCTTGTCAAATCGGTGTTTATACGTATAAATTAACTGCAACCGATTACAATAAACAAACGATTGAAAAAATTGGACACGTCACATTATTACGTTAACCTAGTATAACCCTATTCTTCAAACCGTTTTTCAAATGCATCCATAAACCAATCTGGTGGTAAGGTTGGTTTCTTTTTAACTCCATCTACAAACACTAACGTTGCAGAACCAGTATTTAATAATTCATTTTTTTGATTAAAACATTCGTAATGAAATGTAATGCGAACACCCGGCACTTCTTTAATAGATGTCACAACACGCACTTCATCATCGTATAACGCAGGTTTTTTATAATTAATCGTTAAATTAATTACGGGCATTAATGTGCCACTTTCTTCCATAGCCTTATAACTAATCCCTAAACTACGCATTGCCTCAACACGGCCAACCTCGTAGTATTGAGCATATACACCATAATAGACATAGCCCATCTGGTCTGTTTCCCCATAACGAACTCTTAACGTTGTTT
The DNA here is from genome assembly GCA_025359355.1 of Bacteroidota bacterium. GTDB lineage: Bacteria > Bacteroidota > Bacteroidia > B-17B0 > Aurantibacillaceae > UBA4416. Next base: position 716 of record JANYGR010000408.1, read on the forward strand.
CTGTTTTAATCATACAAATAATACATTATATTTAAGACATCTAATTTACTTTTCTATATGATGTCTTTTAAAATAAAAATATTCTTTTTTTCAGCACTTATTAGTTTATATGCTTGTCAACAAAAAACACTCATAACTAATATTTCAGAAACACATATAATTGTTAATCAAAATAATGTAGATAGTGCAATTTATAAAACCATTGCTCCTTATAAAAAAACACAGGAAGAAAAAATGAATACTGTAATTGCGCGTAGTGAAGACGCTCTTTTAAAAGCAGATGTAGAAAGCACTTTGGGTAACTTTTTTTGTGACGCTGTTTTATACGAAACAAAAAAGCTATTAGGTGCCGATTCTGCAATGGTTGATATGGCTGTGTTTAACAAAGGCGGATTGAGAAATGCTTTACCAAAAGGAAACATTACGGTAGGAAATATTTTTGAGTTAATGCCTTTTGATAATGAATTGGTAGTATTAAAATTAAGTGGGACTCAAGTAAAAGATATGCTAACTAAAATAGCCGAAAAAGGCGGTATTCCAGTAGGAGGCATGACTTTAATGATTACTAAAACTACTGCATCCAATGTGATGATTAAAGGAAAAGCATTTGATGAGTCAAAAGATTATTGGGTAGTTACTTCCGATTACCTTGCTAATGGCGGAGATAACTATACCTTTTTTAAAAATGCAAAAGAAAGAAAAGTAATGAATGCGTTATTACGGGATGTCATTATCAATTATTGCAAAGACATCACTCAACAAGGAAAAACTTTAAAACCAACTTTAGATGGCAGAATTCAATTATCAAAATAGACGCGATTTTTTAAAATATTTTGTCGGAACATCAGCTGTATTAACTGGATTTCCTGCATTATCCAAAGAAGTACTAAAAAGTAAAGATTTATCACATCTTACTATTTTATACACCAACGACTTGCATAGTCGCATAGAACCATTTCCTACTAATGATCCGAAATTTGCGAACATGGGCGGTTTTGCAAGACGCGCGGCCGTTATTGATAGTATTAAAAAAGAAAATGATAATATTTTATTATTAGATGCGGGAGATATTTTTCAAGGCACACCGTATTTTAATTTATACCAAGGTGAACTGGAATATAAATTAATGAGCCTGATGCAATATGATGCAACAACTCTTGGTAATCATGATTTTGATTTAGGCATTGAAAACATTGAGAAACAAATGCCTCACGCTAATTTTTCATTTATTAATTGCAACTATAATTTTTCAGACACCTGTCTACACGATAAGATTTCTCCCTATAAGGTTTTTATAAAAAACGGGATCAAGATTGGCGTATTG
>JANYGR010000409.1 GCA_025359355.1 Bacteroidota bacterium
AAGTAAAAAAACATGTCTGGAAAAAAGTTAGGAGAAGAGTTAAAATGCCAACCTTTCAAAGGAAAATCATCTACAAATAAACTTCTGTAAACGGAAGGAAGTGTTAAAGTGTCTGAATTAAAAAAAACATTAAATGCATGAAGATTATTGTGAAAGCTAGCAAAAACAGCTAAGAGTAGAGTTACACTAATTATAAATCCAAATAGTATAAGAAGATTATGTTGGTTGCTGATTAGTAAATTAATTTTTCTTTTCATTTCTCTTTATCCTCAAAATCTAAATCTTCCATCGGAATTTCCTTGTCTGTTTGAGCATCATAAGCACTACAGTCTAATTCTATATTACCCATATTAGCAGGTTTTTTAAAACCATTTTTACTAATTTTTAAAGTCGGATCAGCATATACTTTTTGAAAAAATTTACCCCAAATAGGTAAAGCCATGCTTGCTCCTTGCCCTTCGTTAGTAGAGTTAAAGTGAACGCTTCGTTCCTCTCCACCTGTCCAGCAACCTGCTACAAGCTCAGGTGTTAATCCAATAAACCAACCATCCGCATTAAATTGTGTAGTGCCTGTTTTACCAGCAATTTCATTCATTAATTTAAAACGACCTCTTAATCTTGATCCTGTTCCTCTGTCTACAACCCCTCGCATCAATTGGATCATGGCGTATGCTTTTTCTTCACTAAATACTTCGTCTGTTGTTGGGATAAATTCTTCCAACACTTTTCCATTTTTATCTTCAATGCGCGTAATAAATGTAGGTTGCACATAAGTGCCTTGGTTAGCAAATGTAGAATTAGCTGCTACCATTTCAAATACAGATATATCAGGTGTTCCCAAAGCAATGGAAGGGACCGCATCTATAGGTGCTGTAATACCTAATCTGCGAACCAACGTAATAACTGCGTCAGGTCCAAATTGTTTCATTACCCAAGCGGTTACATAATTAATAGATCCTGCTAAGGCATAACGTAATGTTACCATTTTTCCTGTCCCCTTGTCTCCATCCGAATTATCCGGACACCATGGTGCTTGCCCAGGGATGTCAATACAAGTTCTCACATTAGCTACTTGATAGCAAGGAGAATAGCCCTCTTGAATTGCTAATGCGTATACAAAGGGTTTAAATGTAGAGCCCACTTGTCTGCGACCAACTTTAACATGATCAAATTTAAAATGGCGGTGATTAATACCACCTACCCAAGCTTTCACATATCCAGTAGATGGCTCAATAGATATAAAGCCAGTATGTAAAAAACTTTTGTAATAGCGAATGCTATCCCAAGGACTCATTAACGTATCAATGTCGCCACGAAGGCTATATACAGCCATTTTCACGGGCTTTTTAAATTCTGCTAAAATTTGTTCAGTTGGCATTCCTCCATTTTTTAATGAACGGTAACGATCACTCCGTTTCATGGAGCTCATCATAATGTTATCAATTTGTTTTTGATTTACGTTCCAAGCAAATGGCGCATTTTTTTTGGTTTTACATTCTTTAGTAAATTGAGTTTGTAATTCCGTCATGTGCTCATGAACCGCTTCTTCAGCATATTGCTGCATACGCGAATCGATGGTTGTATATATTTTTAAGCCATCACGGTATATGTTATACGGTTTATTCGTTTCCGGATTGATATGTTTTTCGCACCAGGTTTTTAAAAAGTATTCGCGTAAATATTCTCTAAAGTAAGGCGCTAATCCATCGTTATGATCTTCGGGATGATAAATAATGCCGAGCGGTAATTTTTTTAAACTATCATATTTTTCTTTGCTCAAAGAGCCATTCACTACCATCTGCATCATCACTACATTTCTGCGATGCAATGTTGTATCCGCTTTTTTGATGGGGTTAAATAAGGATGGATTTTTTGCCATGCCAATAAGCATAGCGGCTTGTTGAATTTCTAAACTATCTTGACTACGGTTAAAATAAATTTGTGCAGCTGATTTAACGCCTACTGCTTGATTTAAAAAATCAAACTTATTGAGGTACAAACAAAGTATTTCATCTTTCGTATAATTTTTTTCCAAACGTGCAGCAATGACCCATTCTTTAAGCTTTTGCACCATCATTTTAGGCTTGCTTAATTTTTGACGAGGGAACATCATTTTAGCCAATTGTTGAGAGAGTGTACTGCCACCTCCACTGCTTGATTTTCCTGTAAGAGCACCAAATACAGCACGTCCAAGCGCCCTTAAATCTACACCACTATGTTCTTTAAAACGAGCATCTTCTGTTGCTATTAAGGCATCTACTAAGTCTTTATCGAGTTCGTAATATTTTACACTGACTCTGTTTTCGGCATAATATTTCCCTAAGGTTTTACCATCACAGCTATTAATTACGGTTGCTAAATTACTTTTAGGATTTTGTAATTCTTCTACACTCGGTAAATCAAAAAAGATTTCACAGGAGATGAAAGTCAAGAGGATAAATAAAATAATAAACGGCGACCAAACTAAAAGCCAAGTGTATTTTATAAATTTAGAATTTGTAGACATATAAAAATAAGATTTGCAAAGTTAATGTAAAACCTTAGAATCAAAAATTTAAGCAGAAGTTTTAGGAATACCATAAATATAGAATATTAATAGGCGAAATCCACTTTTGAACGAGTTAAAAAGTTTTAAAAAACCAAAAAAAGGATTATTTTTGTAGATAAATAAAATAACACAAATTTAGTGTTATCGTAATTTTAATATATTTCAGATGAAGAAACAATTACTATTTTCAGCAATTTTATTAGGCTTAGGGTTTAGTCAGTTATCACAGGCGCAAACGAAAGAACCTAAAAAGCATAATCCAGAAGCATTTGACGAGGAAGCTGCATTGGCTCAAGCTAAGGCTAAAGGCATTAAAGCTTCTGATATAAAGGGCTATGTAAATGCGTTAAGTTTAGAATTTTCCTCTAATAAAGAATTAGCAAAACAAGCTCATAAACACACGCCATACGAAGGTGGTAGCTCTATAGTTGATGAAACTGTAATCTATTTAAGCCCAAATAAAACGGCTAGCGTTGGTTGTCCAAATATGGGGTTTGAACAGTATAATTTTACTAACTGGACTGGGGGTACAGGTACTTTAACCACTGGAACTAGTTACCCTGCTTATACACCTTCACTATCAGTTATCGTTAACCCTTTAGGGAGTAATGTTTCTGAAAAGAAAATCGCAAATTATCACACCATTCTTAGTATTCCTCCAACTAACCCTAATGGGCCCAATTATTTTTCCGCAGGGTATGATACAAATGCTACTAAATTAGTTGGTACGACTCATATTTCTCAAATACCTTTAGTAAGTCCCTTTAGTTTTGACCCAGTTTCGGTTCGTATGTTAGGTCAACACGCAAATAATTTGGCCTCCCGTTTAAAATATATTACAACCTCTTCATCTACAAATAAACAATTAACGTTTAGTTACGCGGTTGTTCTTGAAAATCCTTCTGGTCACGTAGCTGGCCAATCACCATATTTTAAGGTAGAGGTTAAAAATGAGACAACTGGTTTATTATTACCGGGATGTACGTCTTACACATTTAACCCTAAATCGACGGTTCCAGCCGATTCTTTATTTTTGTCATCACATGTAATGTCTTTTGATC
>JANYGR010000420.1 GCA_025359355.1 Bacteroidota bacterium
TGATAAAATATTAAAATTTATGAAAACAATTATATATATATTCACTTTTATTACTCTGTTTAATAATTTAAAGTCACAGAATAATAATATTTATGGAGATAGTATTTCGTATTTTGTGAAGAGTGCTCAATCGCTTTATAAGGAAAAGAATTTTTTACAAGCTATAAAATTAGCGGAAAAAGTTTTAGTAAAAGACTCATTAAACGAAAAAGCGAACTTTGTTAAAGCCGAATCTCAATGTAAAAGTAATCAATATAAAGATGCAGTTTTATCTTTTCGGTTTATTATACGAAATAAAATAGGTAATCAAAAGTCTGCTTTAGCTTTTAAAGGGCTTTCTGAAAGCGCACTATTAAATTTTAAAGAGTCTAATAATAATTTTAAGCAGGTTATCGAGATGGATTCCTTAAATAGGGTTGCTTACTACTATCTTGGTTATAATAGTTATTTTCTTAGAGATTACAATAACTCCATTTTTTATTTAAAAAAAGCAGATAAATTAAAACCTAATAATTTTGAAACTTTAAAATACATTGGAGAGTCTTATTTAGTAATTAATAATGTAGATAGTGCCATGCATTATTTTGATAAAGCACAAATTGTAAAAAATAATTCAGAAGATATTTATATAGTTAAGGCAAAAGCTTTTTTGGTTTTAAAAAAATACCGTAATGCTGAGGAGCTCCTAATTAAAGCTAATAATATAAACCCTACTGCCGAAGCATATTTATCATTAGCAAATGTATATGAAGGATTAGGTAATAATGCATTATGGTATGAATCATTAAACAAACTAAAAGTATTAGACCAGAATTTTGAAGGTAGATTAGAGAGTGAAATAAGGCTTCTATTTAATTTAAAAGAATATCAATCTGTTATAAATAAGGCTAAGGAAGGGTTAATGAAAAAAACAATACAGAATGATTATTTTCTTTTTTATGAAGGAAAGTCAAACCAATTTTTAGGTAATTTTTCTAACGCTATTATAAATTTTAATGATATAGATAGTATTAATAATAAAAGATTTAGGGTGAACTTAGAATTAGGAATATGCTATGAAAATCTGAATAAAAAAGAATATGCATTAGAGTATTACCGAAAGTACTCTATAGATAATCCTATAGATGAAGATGGATTATATTATAGAGGTTCGCTCAGTTTAAAAATGAGAAAATATGATGAAGCGAAAAAATGTTTTTTAAATCTATTAAATACAAAGAAAAACTTTGATATATATAATCAATTAGTAACAATTAGTTTAGTTGAGAAAAATTACAAAGAAGCGCTTCTGTATAGTGAAAGTGGCTTAAAATTAACTACTAAGGGTACTGAAGAAGAGTATTTACTTACAGCAGATAAAATTATATCTTTTATTATGCTTAAAGAATACAAATCTGCAATAATGATTATTGATGATTATAAATCTACTGATTATAATTCCATTATGTCAATGAAGGTTTTTAAGTGTGTTAGTTTATTTGGAACTGGAAACTTTAATAAAATAAACACAGTATTAAACTCTATTAATAAGAATGAAATTAATTCGAATGAGTTTCTGTTTAAATGTAAGTTGTTTTATTTATTGTACGTAAATAATAATGAAGAGTATATTAAATGGGCATATGAATATTGCAAGGAAAATCCAAAATCAATTTATGCATATAATTTTGGTGAAAAATTAAGTAAAAAAAATAGTTCAAATTATGAATTAATTGAAAATAAATACGCTTTAATTAAAGATATTGATACAACTATAAATTTCACATTTGGATTTATAAATGATTCAATAGTATTAAACAAAATATTTACACCATTATTAAATAAACTACTTGAATCTACAAAGGTTTATAACGAAAGCGAAATAATATATCTTTTAATTGCAGAATTAAAAAGTAATTTAAATCATAAAGATGCGCTTAACTACTTTGATAAAGCAATTGAACGAAAAATTGATTTTAAATTAGGGTATTATTTAAGAGGAATATATAAACAAGATAAATTAAATCAAAAAAAGGAAGCTGACATTGATTTTAAACTTGCTTTACCAATAAAATAATAAATAATGCTCTAATAGTTTGTTAATAAAAACTTGAAAATGAATGAACTTGAATCTTTTTATTTCGATTTATACCATGCCAAACTAAAGTGGATGTCGATTCAATCAGGATATACTTCAGTGTTATGGGATGATACAATTCAAAATCAAACCCGTTGTCGCGGACGTGTCGTCCGTGACCAATAATGCTTGAAATCCCTATATTTTCTATGCACAAACTGGAGTAATCCTACAAAAATTTCAAGACCATCAAATAATAATTTGCAAAAGGAGAGCCTAAAAACTCTCTTTGCTTTTTTATAAAATACGCACCTTGATAACACAAAACAAAGTTGGAATTTGTTTTGAATTTTAGACTTGTCGGTCACGGACGACACGTACGCGACAACTGGTATGCCAATAGGTTTGCATCTATATAAATAATTGGGTATCGTTTTTCTAAAATCTCCTCCTCAAAATCATAAGAATTTCTTTCATATTAAAAGATGGTTATTTTTGATTGTAATAATACTGCAAAGCAAGTGTGATATGTGTAATTTTTTTCATAAATTATGTAATACATTTCTATATAAAAAAACCACTTTTGAGTTGTATAATAATTTTAAAACTTAACACGTGAAAAATTTAGGAATTGTGCTCATTGCAGCAGGTGTAATTATGATTGGAATAACAAGCTTTAATTATGTAACCAAGAAAAAAGTAATTGACATTGGAAATATTCAAGTAAGTAGAGATGAAAATCATACAGTACAATGGTCGCCAATTATTGGTGGACTTTTGCTTGTTGGCGGCATTGTTGTTTTTGTTGTTTCGACAAAGAAATAACTTTCTTAATAAAGTGTATTATTGTGAAAAATACTCATAATTCAAATTTCATTTTATACTTGTGTAAATAATCGAAAACGAGAGGAATTAAAAATGAATAAGCAATTAGACCAACGTTTCGTTATTAATTAGTGTCAGCAAGAAAACGCCAATTTCTGCGTTGAGTTTACTAAAAAAAACCCGCCCCGCTGCATTTGTAATGCTGCGGAAAGTTCTACTTAATAAGTTATTAATCGTTGACTTAATCTTTCAACGTCTATAATACTTTCCATTTCTTGATATAATCTAATTTAAAATGTTTTTAGTAATATAACAAATACAGTATGCTTTATACTTCTGTATTATGTCGCAGCATTACAAATGCAGCGGAGCGGGGACTTGTTGGTCACGGACGACACGTCCGCGACAACTGGTTATCGGAAACAGAGGAGCGGATTTATTTACGCTACTTCTAAAATAAAATGAGCATCGATATTTAATTTAGTGTGAAGTTTTTTTGCTAACTCTAGGTTTATTTTTCGCTTACCTGTTAATAGTTCCGAAATTCTAGCTTCGCTTATATCGAGCACCTTAGCTAATTGTTTTTGTTTAAGATTCATCTCAAACATTTTATAACGGATCATTTCAGTAAGTGTACTTGGAGATTTTATAGGCATCAAAGGGATACTATCTTCGTATTGTTCAGCCATAACTGAAAGCTTCTTTAATGTTTCAACTTCTTTAGCTGGTAACTTACCAAAGCCACCACTAGCAGTAGTTTTTTGAAGTAACTTTTCAATACGTTTCATTACTTCATTGTATTCTTTTCTATCTTGTATCTTTTCTGTTTTCATAATTTCCTATTTTATTTCCTATCTATATTTCTGTACAATCTATCTTATCATATTCAGCATGCGTTCCGATGAACCTTATAAACACAGTCCTAATATCGAAAAAGATCATGGCTACCAGTCTATATTTATTTCCTTTGATATTAAAAACATATCTATCGTTACCAACATAATCAACCGAGTTAAAAGATTTTTTTATATCACTAAGACTATTCCAATGAGCTTGTTTACTTACTTCATACCACCTGTTTAGTGCTTCCACAGATTCTGAATGTTTACCGCCAAACTCAACTAAAACTGTCTTAGAGATTATAACCATTGAACTAAATTATATTACAAATATAAAAATAAAATTACACTTTTGGAAATTAAATTCCAATTCATCTTAAAGCCTGGTTAAACCAATTATTTAAACAGATGCTATGAATTTATATTAAAGCATACACATAAAAGCCCCTTGTTAGAAATAACAAGGGGCTTTTTATATATAGTAAGTTATAACTTATTCCACAATTAATTTTTGAGTTCCTTGTGCGTGGGTTCCATTTACTTTAACGGTGTATATGCCAGCACTTAATCCTTTAATATCAATAACTTCGCTATACATACCTGGAGCTAAATTTGGTTTATTAAGGGTTCTAACAACTTGTCCTAAATTATTTAAAACATCAATGGTATATGATTCAGTTTGTGTTAATACAAAATGAATGTTTACATTTTCATTAGCAGGATTTGGATATGCTTTGAAAATAAAATCGTTTGCCGAATTCTCTTTAACTCCTAATAAATAAATTGATTTTAGAGTAACAGTTGATTGGGTATTATCTATAGGAAATGCTCCCGAAGCAACTACATGGGTATAATTATAAGAAAATATAGGAGATTTAGAAGAACTATGGTAATAATTATAAATTGATTGATTAATCGTTCCTGATTCGGCACCAAAGCCTAAAGAAAAGCTAATATGTTGAGTTGTTTTTACTCTAAGACAATTTGATAAACTTACTATACTATTTATATTTAATGTTCCGCTTCCATCTCCCATAGTTTGAATCGTACTTGTAAATGCACCAGTTAATGAGGCCGTCATGGTTCCTGAACCAATATCATTATTAATATAACCTAACCCAACAGGATACACTGACACAATTGCCGAATTAGTGTTATAGTTTAATTTAAAATTACCGGCATCTAATCCAAGTAATTCAAATTGAGTGGCAGTAGATTTAAAATACGTGGTATTAGTTCCTTGTTTTTCAACTATTGTAGTACCCGGATAAGTAGATGAATTTGGATCAGCTGAAGCTGTGATATATTTTGTCGTATCTACTAATCCTGATTCAGAGACACCTATCACATCCCAAGTAACACCAGCTCCTGTTATACCATTAGGTAAAGCGTTAGTTGTATCAAGAACCCCCATCATATATGTATCGCCAACAATAGGTTCGCTATTAGCTTTCGTTAAGCTAAGTTGAGCTTGTGCTTGGTTAAGCGCAAAAAGAGATAATGCAATAAAGTAGATTTTTTTCATATTAAGTATATTTATGATTAGATTAACCAAAGATAAAATATTTTCAGCTAAATGGGTTATAAAATCCTATTATTAATAAATAACGACTTTTATACTTTTCTTATATGAAAAAGAAAAGTATAAAAGTCGATGAACTCTTAGAGTTTTTTTTAATGTTTTACTGAATAATAGCAGATGCTATAACTGGAGATAAACTAATAGCCGTATAAATAGTTTTATTATTTGTTAAATCAGCGTATGAGGAAGCATTTAAATTTCCTCCTACCAAATATGAAGCAACTGCTATTGTATTTCCAGAAACATAATTAGCATCGTAAAAATCTAAGGTTGGTATTGTTTTTGAAAATGTAGTCGCATTTGCGGCAACGTTAACCGAATACGAAATAGAATAATCGCTGGTAAGTGAAGATGATGTATTTGAGTTTGGATTACCAAAAAACAAAAGTATAGTTTGTTGATAAGGCACAGCTGTTATTGTTCCTGTAGTAACAATATAGTTGACACCAGCTGTAGTGGTGGCTACTGTATTTAATGCTACAACATTTGCATTTGGTATTTTAGAAATTAAGGCGTTTTTATAGGTATCACCACCACCTGCAAATTGAATGCTTTGCATTTTAGTAGACCCGAAACCAGTATGCTTAACTGTTACGTTATAAGATCCAGTAGTAATATTATTAAAAGTATAAGCACCAGCGGCATCAGTAGTTGCCATTAAAGTAGTTCCATCAATTGTTAATGTATCACCTGATAATCCTGATAATATTTTTGCGCCATTTAAATCATAATGACTTACAAATCCTTTTAAATTTCCCGATAATACTGGCCCTTGAGCGCCTTGTGGTCCTTGAGTGCCATCGGCTCCTGTTTGTTTTTTACAAGATGTAGCGCCTAACACTACTAGTGATAGCGCAATGATGATTTTTTTTGTTTTCATAAGGTTGTTTTTTAAGAATTATTTATTTATCGTCATTTGACGATAAATTATGCCTAAAGTTTAACGAAGTTATTTATTATATCTTCTTTCTGTAAAACACATAAAATATAATAGGGAAAATTAGCAGCGTTAAAATAGTTGCCGTTAACAAACCTCCAATAATTACGATAGCTAATGGTTTACTTGTTTCACTTCCTATACCTGTGCTTAAAGCCGCGGGTAATAATCCAATCATTGCCATTAAAGCCGTCATAACTACAGGACGAATACGAGACAATACTCCTTCGGATAAGGCTTTATTTAAAGGTATTTTTTCTTTTAAATTTTGCTTAAAGACCGTTATTAAAATAACTCCGTTTTGTATACAAATACCAAATAAGGCAATAAAGCCAATACCTGCCGATATAGAGAAATTAGTATGAGTAGCCATCAAAGCCCATATACCACCTATAATTGCAAATGGTACATTTACTAAAACTAATAATGAATCTCTGGAGTTTCCAAATAATACATATAAAATTAAAAATATTAATACTAAACTTATAGGTACAACTACACCTAGTCGCTTACTTGCGCGTTGTTGGTTTTCGAAATCACCATTCCACGTCATACTGCATCCTTTGCGGAGTTTAACCACTTTGTTCACATTAGCCTGAGCTTCTGTAATGGTGCTTCCCATATCTCTTCCTCTAACAGAAAATTTAATGGCAATAAATCGTTTATTATCATCTCTAAATAATAATAATGGACCTGTTGTAGTATATATTTTAGCAATTTCTTTTAAAGGTATTTTAGCTCCGCTAAGGCTAGGAACTTTGATATTTCCTATTTCTTGCTCAGAGGCTCTGTATTGTTTATCAAAACGAATACGAACACCAAATTTACGATTACCATCATAGAATTGTGTAACTGCTTTTCCTCCAATTGCCATTTCAATTACCGAATTACAATCAGCTGTATTAACACCAAAAGCGGCCATTCGCTTACGATTCAATTCAATTCTTAATTCTGGCTGACCTAAATTTTTAATAACTCCTAAATCTTCAATTCCTTTTACTTTGGATAAAACTGTATTAACCTTTAGCGCTTCTCCTTCTATATATGATAAATCGTCGCCAAAAATTTTCACTGCCAAACTACCTTTTACACCACTAACAGCCTCTTCTACATTATCCATAATAGGTTGAGAGAAATTGAAATTGATTCCAGGATATTTTTTTAAATCATTTTGCATACACGCAATTAATTCCGGTTTACTTCTTCCGGTTTTCCATTCTTCTTTTGGATATAGATCTACAAAAAATTCGACATTATAAAAACCAGTAGGATCTGTCCCATCATTAGGGCGGCCAGTTTGACTCATTACTTGTTTTACTTCCGAGTATTTAGAAAACACTTTTCTCATACTAGTACTCTGAACAACGGCTTCGTTTAATGAAATACTTAGCGGTAAATTGGCACGAACATAAATAGAACCTTCATTTAATTGAGGCAAAAATTCGTTACCTAAAAAATTAAATGATAAGAAGCCTACAGCTACAACCATCGAAGCAATTATTAAACTTACTTTGCGTTTCAAAAAACAAAAATTGTAAACACGCATTATTCCATTTTGAATAGCTTCAACTAAAACATTATGTTTTTCTTTTACATTTTTACTTAATAATAAACTAACTAATACAGGAACAAGTGTTAATGTATATAACAAAGCTCCTAATAGTGCGAAACCTAAGGTAAATGCAAGTGGTGAAAACATTTTACCTTCCACCTTTTGGAATGAAAAAATTGGTAATAAACAGGTTAAAATAATTAATTTTGAGAAGAAGATTGCTTTCCCTAATTCTATACCTGTATGTTTAATTAACCCTAATTTACTGCGTTTATTAAAAACTTCCATTCCCCACTCATGTGAACGTTTGTCTAATAATACAAAGAGCCCCTCAACCATGACGACGGCGCCATCGATGATAATACCAAAATCAATCGCTCCCATTGATAATAAATTGGCATTCATTCCCATAAAACGTAAACACATAAAGGCAAATAATAATGCCAAAGGAATAATGATGGATACAATAACTGTAGTTCGCCAATTGGCCATAAAAATAAGGACAATGGTTGTTACCAATAAAATTCCTTCGATTAGATTATGACTTACTGTTTTTGTACAAAAATTAATAAGCGTTTGCCTGTTATAGAAAGGTAAAATTTTAACGTCATTAGGTAAAATTTTATCGTTGAGTTCAACTATTTTTTTATTAACAGCGTCAATCACTGCATCTGGATTTTCTCCTTTACGCATTACTACAATACCTTCAACCACGTTGTTAGAAGTATCTCTTCCAACTTGGCCTAAGCGAGGAAGCGCACTTTCGAAAACAGTAGCAATATTTTTTACATAAATAGGTGTATTATTTTTATAATCAATAATTACATTATTAATATCTTCAATAGAAGATAACACACCCAATCCTCTAACTACATACGCTTGATTGTTTTTTTCGATCACATCACCACCAACATTAATATTACTTTTATTTACAGCATCATAAATATCTAAAGGCGTTAAATCATATTCATCTAATGCATTTTTATTCAAACTTAGTTCATACGATTTTACCTCTCCACCAAAACTTACTACATCTGCAACTCCTTGAACCGCCTTTAAATTGCGTTCTATTGTCCAATCTTGTATTGTTTTTAAATCGCGCGGACTTCTGTTATTACTTTGAATTGTATATCTAAAAATTTCGCCAGTTGGCCCGTAAGGAGGTTGAATTTCAGGGTCAACTCCCGAAGGTAAATCAGCGCTACCAATTAAATTGTTTACTTGTTGTCGAGCATAAGTGTCATCTACATTATCGTCAAAAATAATTTTAACGACGCTTAATCCAAATAAAGTAGTAGAACGGAGCGATGTTTTTTTAGCAACAGGATTTAAAGCTATTTCTAATGGAATGGTTACAAACTTTTCTATTTCCTCGGCACTACGCCCGCTCCATTGAGTAATAATTGTGATTTGTGTATTTGTAACATCAGGAAATGCTTCAATGGGCGTGTTTTGAAAACTGATAACGCCAACGATGACTAATAGCATCGTTAAAAATAAGATGAAGCCTCGTTTCTTAAGAGAATAAGAAATAATAAATGCAATTAATTTTTTCATAAATTTTTAATTAATTGTTTAACGCATTATAAATAAGTAGTGCATCTTTAGTTACAACTTTATCCAAAGGTTTGGTATCAGCAATAATGTATGCATAATTTTTATTTACACTTTCTACTTCTATTTTTTTAACTAGTGTAGAATCTCCACTTTTAATTACAATATAATTCATGGAGTTATCAAAAACGATAGCTGTTTTAGGCACAGCTTTCATTGATTTTCCTAACAAATAATTAATACTCATTTGAGCAAACATTTCAGGCTTCAAAAGCACATTATTAGCTAATTTCACACGCACTTTCATCGTTTTAGAAATAGGATCTAATACATTTAATATTTTTGAAATTGTTCCTTTAAATATTTTATCAGGATATGCCAACGTGGAAATGTTTACGCTATCGTTTAATTTTACTTTATTAATATCGGTTTCATAAACATTAGCGTCTGCATAAATTTCATTTAAATCAGACACTGTAAATAAACTTTCTGTTTGACTTCCTTGAAATTGACTATTTGGTGAAATGTTTTTTTCAATTACATATCCGTTAATAGGTGCAAAAATATTAAACTCATCAGGCTTAGTTCCTTGATGATAGATGTCTAATAGCTCTTTACTTTTTTCTAAGTTATTTTTTGCAATCTGTAATTGATTTTGAGTTAGTATGTATTCTTTTTCGCTCATTAAACCGCTTTTCAATAATGATTTAGCAGCTTCCACATTTTTTTCTTGATTTAATAATTCAGCTTCAGAGTTTTTGTAATCCTTTTGAGCATCAATTAATTCAGGACTTTTAATCGTAGCTAATAACTGTCCTTTATTAACGTAATCTCCAACTTCAATTGCCACGTTTACTACAATACCGCCAGCCAACGGGAAAATACGAGCGCTTCGGTTTTCGTCCATACTAATTTTACCTGTTAAATCAAGTTCGTTAACAACAGGTAATACTAATATTTCGGTTAGTTTTGATTGATTGATTAAACTATCTAATGAATTAGATTGATTAGAAGATTGTTCGTTGACATCATGCTTACACGAAGAAACAGTTACAATTAAAGTTAATGAGATGAATATGTGATAGAAGTTCATTGTGTTATTGCTATTTTTTTATTTAATGATTGGTTTTCCTATTAAGAAATTTAATTGTTCGGCATTTAATGTTAAGCTAGCTTTAATTGAAAGTAAGCTCAAATAGCCTTGTTTGTAGCTTTCATAATAATTTGTAAAATCAACAAGTGATATAAGTCGTTTTTGATAATTTTCTAATACTTTATCCATTAATTGTAATAATTGATTTTCGTATTCGGTTGAGTAATTATTAGCTATAGACATGTTATTAATCAAACTATTGTAGTTCGAGTATATTTGAGCAGAAACTGTTAGTTGTTGGGTTTTAAATTCAGTTTCATTTTGTGAAATTAAAAAATGGGAAGCTTTTATATTTCCTTGATTTCTATTAAAGGTTGGTAAATTAATTCCAATGCCTAATCCATAATAATTTCTAATATAATTACCACTTTTATCATAAACAAACTGAACATTAGCGTCTGGCACAGTTAACGCTTTGTTTAATGAAAGCTGCGCTTTAGCATAATCAATTAAGTAACTTGCTTTTTTTATATCAGGATTATAAACAGTAGCGCTATCCATGCAGATATTAAGAGATAGTAATTGTTTATTAGGCGTATTAATATTTTTTACTTTTATATTATTAGTAGACGGTAAATTTAAAATAGTATTTAACTCTCCTATAAGATCATAATTCATGTTAGTATAATCATTAATTTCTTTATCAATTTCTAATAACAATGATTGTATCCTTACGCCTTCACTTAAAGATATAAATCCTTTTTTCACTTGTTCATCAATATTATCACTTAATTTATCAATGCTTTGATGTTCTTCTATAAGTAAACGCAGAGCTAATTGATTGTAATAAATTTGAGAAATATCGTTATGTAATTGAAAACGCAGTGTTCGAAGTAAATTTTCAAAATCTACTTCAGATAATTTTGAATTAATATCAGCCATTTTTATTTGCTTATTTCGTTTTCCCGCAAGAAGCAATAATTGATTTACCTGAATAATTGTTTCTGTATTTCCTGTTCTTGTAGGGTCTGTATCATAGTTAGATCTGGTAGCGCTATTTACCAAGCTTTGTTCAACATATAATGTAGGATTAGGATATACTTTTGCTTGAATTTTTAATGCTTGAGTGAAACTAATATTATACCTAGCAGCAATTAACGATAAGTTATTTTTTAA
>JANYGR010000423.1 GCA_025359355.1 Bacteroidota bacterium
CTTTTCTCGTTTTTATCATCATGAGTCTTGCGGACAATGTTCGCCTTGCCGTGAAGGAACTGGTTGGATGGAAAAAATATTACAAAAGTTTTTGAATGGAACAGCTAACGAAAGTGATGTAGATTTATTATGGGACATACAAAGTAAAATTGAAGGGAAAACAATTTGTCCGTTAGGTGAAGCCGCTGCATGGCCTGTAGCTGCGGCTATTCGTCACTTCAAACATGAGTTCATTGAAATAGCACAAAAGAAAAAATTTGTTGATATTTCTCATTACGATCGTTTAAACAAATTGGTAAAAGCATAAGTGAAGTTTTTAGGTTACATATTTTTATTCTTATTTGTAAAAGGTTCTTTTGCTCAAACAGCTTGCTATACGGCATCTAACAGCGTTACTTATAATTATAACGGACACACGTATAAATTAATTAAAGAATTAAAAACATGGGTAAATGCCGCAACTTGCGCAGTTAGTGATGGTGGTTATTTAGTTGAAATAAATGATGCGGCAGAACAAACTGCGGTTTACAATGGGATTGTTGCTTCTGGAATTTCTACAAATTATCATGCCGTGTCAGATGGTGGTGGTTCATCGTATATTTGGATTGGCGCAACGGACAAGAACGTGGAAGGTACTTGGTTGTGGGATGGCAATAATGATAATGTGGGAACTAATTTTTGGAATGGACAAGGGCAAGCTGGAACAGGCACAGGTAGTGTCGTTGGAACCAATTACATTAATTTTGGAGGAAAAAGCACAGGAACAATAAACGAACCAGACGATTATAATTCAAATCAAGATTGTGCAGGTATTTGTTTAGGCTCTTGGCCTTATGGTATTGCTGGCGAATGGAACGACCTTGCTGCATCTAACACCTTATATTATGTAATCGAATACAACACGGTGTTATCAAGCATTAAAGAGACAACAGAAAAATTAACCGTTAACGCCTATCCTAATCCTGTATCAAGTCAGTTAAGTATTGAAGGAAGTTTTATGGCTATTGCTTTATATAATACAGATGGTAAACGCATTAACATTGCTATACAAAAAGTAGATACAAATATGATGATTGACATTAGCCATTTACCAAGTGGTATCTATTTTTTAAAATGCACGGATTTAGAAAACCACCAAACAACACAAAAAATTATCATCACTAATTCGGAACAGAAATAAACTTGAAAGTATTTATTTACATAGTTATGATGTTGTTTACTAAAGTTTCTTTGGGACAGATTGACACTACTTGGTTTGATTCTAATTGGAAAGAAATATTAAAAGAAAAAGCTGTATTTTATAGATTAATAAAAAAAACAGACAACGGCTTTTTGGTTAGTGACTGTTATTTAAATGGGAATCCTCAAATGATAGCAGAAGCTATTCAAATAACACCATTTATTATTAAAGAAGGTTTTTGTATATATTTTTATAAGAACAATATAAAATCTTCCAAAGGAAATTATATAAATAATAAAAAAAGCGGTAAATGGGTAGAATATTTTGGTTGCGAAAAAGACTCTTCTGTTTATACAATTTTAGAAGATGGAAAAAAAGAATACACGTTTAAAAGCAAGTATGAAGACATCTTTACCGTAGTAGAAGTAATGCCTGAATTCCCAACTGGTCAAACTGAAATGTTTAAATTTATTCAATCCAATATTATTTATCCGAAAGAGGCAGAACAGAAAAAGTGGATAGGTAAAACATTTATTAAGTTTGTTGTTAATGAAAACGGAAACATAGTAGATGTTGAAGTAGCAAAATCATCTGGATATGATATTTTAGATGATGAAGCAATAAGAGTAATTAAATCAATGCCTAAATGGAAACCAGGCAGGCAGAATAATAAAAATGTTCAAGTGCAATTATTAATACCTTTTAATTTCACATTAAATAAAAAATAAAAATAGACTGAATACAAAATGCTAAACCAAATTATAACAAATAATCAAACTAAAATTAACGCCATCTGTAAAACATATGCGGTTAATAATTTATTTGTATTTGGTTCGGTTACTCGCGATGATTATAAGTTTTATAGCGATATAGATTTATTAGTAGATTTTGAAAAAGAAGAAGATAATAATGAGTTTACTGAGAATTACTTTTGGTTTAAAGAAGA
>JANYGR010000443.1 GCA_025359355.1 Bacteroidota bacterium
TTAAAAAAGAATTAGCAAACATCTTAAATAATCCGTCATTATATCAACTAGATTCAATACCCTTTGTAACAGAAAAAGACTCGGTACTCAAAAAACAACTCATCGTCAAAAACTTGATTAAACAAGGGCTTTACGACACTGCTTCTGTAAAAAGTGACAGCGTTAAATTAGTAAAAGCATTAAATGGGTTACAAAAAAAATGGTTTATACAACCTGACGGAAAATTAGGGAAATACACCCAACAAGCGTTGAGCTATAACAGAGCCAAAGTCATTAAACAAATAGCGATGGCGATGGAACGTTGGCGTTGGGAAGATCCTAAATTTCCTGAACGTTATGCATTTATTAATATTCCTGCCTTTTGGTTAACCGTTTTTGAAAAGGATACTGTAGTGATGCAATCGGCTATTGTTTGTGGCAAACCAGACCATCAAACACCTATTTTAAAAAGTAAAATTGACCACATGTTGATTTATCCTTATTGGAATGTACCAATCAGTATTGCTACCAAAGAGATCTTACCAGCAGTTCAGCATGATACCTCTTATATCCGACGTAAAAATTTTGAAGTTTTAGGAAATCATGATGTGGTATTGGACTACACTAAAATTCCTTGGAGAAGATATACGAAAGATTATTTACCAGTAAGATTCAGACAACGCATTGGTGATGAAAATAGTTTGGGAATTGTGAAGTTTAATTTTAATAATCCTTTTGGTGTTTATTTACACGATACTAATTCCAAACGTTATTTTAAAACCAGTAATCGCTCACAAAGCCATGGCTGTATAAGGCTTGAGAAGTTCTTGGAATTTGCTGATTTTTTAATACGTGATGATAGTTTACACTTCACGCACGATAGCTTGCAAGTGTATTTTGCTAAACAGGAACAACGCAAAATCAGACTCAAAAAACCGTTGCCGATATACACCCGCTATTATACAGCACAAGCAGATAGCACAGGCTTAAAACTCTACATTGATGTGTATCGAAAAGATGAAGAGATGATGAAATTGATTTATCGTAAAAACGACTAAAACAAAAGGCTCAAGATTAAATGAGCCTTTTGTTTTATCTTATTAGAGTTGTGAAACTACTGCGCAATCATCTGCTTCCAATTAACCGCACTCATATTAAACCATCCCACTACTTTAACCGAAGATGTCGTTGTAATATTTGTTTTTACATTTTCAGGAGTTGTAGCAAATAACCCTGAGTTGGTCGTTTGCGTTTGTACCTGACTTAAAAAGTTATAAGCTTGTTCAGAAAGTGAGTGAATTTCAACACGGCACATATCAAATTTATCGAAGCGTTCTCCTCTTGGTGTTATTCCATTTGCAATTGGCGGTATAAATATTAAACCATCAGAACCAGCGCCATTTGCACCATCCATAGTTATATTAATATCAATTCCTTTATTATAAAACACGCCATTACGGTACGATTTTATCCAAAAATAATCCGGTACAGGTCCTACAGGATCAATACCAAAAAATGAAAATCTATAGCCTGCTTTGGAACCAAACGTTCCAGCTTCTTTGTACTCAACAATTAAACTATCAATTGGAGTAGTTCTGTACATACTTGTTGTTGCAGTATATACATTTCCTTGGTGAGTTACTATTAGTTCGTATGTATGACCAACTTTACCTATAGTATCTGTATTTGTTAAATTAAACATATAATTACCATTGGCGTTATCTGCAAAATTATACGATTGTCCAGATGTAATATCTTTAACAACAACCGTTGCGCCACTAATAGGATTATTAGGTTTTTGACTAAAGTAATTATCGGAATAAGTTAAACGGATAGTTTGCGGTTGACGCATATCGTTTACAAAAGCATCTATGGTAATCATTGGAGCACCTGCGTCTAGTTTAACTTGAACCACATCTTCGCAAGAAGCAAGTGATAAAACAACAAGTATGGAACATAAAAATTTAATAGTTTTCATTGTATATATTAGTTTTTTCGTTTTGGTTTTTATTAGAATTTCAAATTATACGTAATCGCTGGAATGATGGATCCAATTACCGAATACCTTACAGCCTCAGTATTAACTGGGTAATCGGGGTTATTTCTAAAATACGTAGAGAATGTGTTTCTGCGATTGTAAACATTATACACGCTTAATACCAAGGATTGTTTACGTTTTTTTGTTTCATTCTTTTTAAAGTTATAGGTGATACCTATATCTAAACGATTATAAGATGCGTTACGATAATTATTACGTGTGCCATCGGTGTTATAAGGAATTACGTATCCTTGTATTTCTAACTTAGCAGTAGGGAAAGTAGCAGGTGTACCAGTTTGATAAATAAAATTAGCAGAGAAACTCCAGCGCTTATTCAAATCAAAAATCAACACGGTGTTCAAATTATGTGTTCTATCGTACTTAGATAAGAACCAATCACCATTACTAATTCCGCGCACTTGACGCTCCGTTTTAGATAGTGTGTAGCTTATCCAACCATTTAATTTTCCTTTTGCTTTTTTCAAATAAAGTTCCATCCCATAGGCTCTTCCTCTGCCTTGAACCAAATCAGCTTCTAAATATTTATTTAATAAAAGGTTTGCATTGTCCACATAATCTAATTGATTTTGTAAATCTTTATAATAAATTTCAGCAGAAGCCTCAAACATATTGTATTTAAAATTTCTAAAATAACCCAACGTGATTTGATCGGAAATTAAAGGCTTGATATTATTAGTTACTGGCGTATAAATATCTAAAGGCGTAGAGGCCGCTGTATTAGATACAATGTGCAAGTATTGCGACATACGGTTATAACCTAATTTAACAGAACTCTTATCATTAATTTTATAGTTAACCGCTAAACGTGGCTCTGGGTTATTATAAGCAGCAATGGTTTGATTGTTGGTGATTTTTTCTTCTTTCACTAAAGGCTTACTTTCATTAGGAATCGTATCACGATATGTATA
>JANYGR010000485.1 GCA_025359355.1 Bacteroidota bacterium
GTGGTACCTCCAGGAATCGAACCAGGGACACATAGATTTTCAGTCTATTGCTCTACCGACTGAGCTAAGGTACCAACTTAATCGGGGTGCAAATTTAAGAGAATTATTTATACTGCAAAAAGAAATATTAAAAAATCTTAAAATACATTGCTTAAAACAAGATTTAACTTACATTTAACTCATTGAATTTAGTTATAGATATTGGTAATACACGTATAAAATCAGCACTATTCGCTGGTAATATGTTGCATATATTTAAAACATTTGATTCTTTCGAGCAATTATTAGCGGATGTAACATTTATAAATAAAGCCAATCATGCTATTATTGGTTCGGTGGTGGAAGGTTTAGATTCCTTTTATGAGCAATTGCATCAAAAAATACCTATTCTTATTTTTGAATCATCCACTAAAATACCTCTTATTAATTTATACCAATCTGCCTCTACGTTAGGTTCAGATAGGCTTTCGGCGGCTATAGCATCTTATTATTTACATCCCAATTGCAATGTATTAACCATTGATGCCGGTACTTGTATTAAATATAATTTCACCAATCACAAAAATGAATATTTAGGAGGAGCTATTTCTCCAGGTGTTCGGATGAGGTTTAAAGCACTACAACATTTTACCAGTAAATTACCATTCGTGGAACCTGATTGGTCTTACTCCAATTTAATAGGGACAAACACTCAAAACTCTATATTATCAGGGGTTTTAAACGGTAGCATTGCTGAGGTTGATGGCATCATCGATGACTATAAACGACAATATCCGGATATTTTAGTTCTTTTAACAGGCGGTGATTCGGAATTCTTGGCAAAACGGTTAAAAAATAGCATCTTTGCCCACCAAAATTTAGTTTTAAAGGGACTTAACGATATTTTAAATTATAATCTTGAACAAACGTAAACATATTTTCACTTTCAAAAAATGTATTTTAGTTATTGCTTTATTAAGTAGTAGCTTTTTTTCTGTTGCACAGATCCTGACGTCCAGTCCTTATTCACGCTATGGTTTGGGCGAATTAAATCAACAAACCTTTGCCGCATCATCCGCTATGGGTGGTTCGTTTATCGCGTATCATCAAGATACCATTGCGCCGTTTTTTATTAATGTGTCTAATCCAGCAGGTTTAGCGGGGCTTAAGCTTACTACACTCGAATTAGGCGGACAAATGGAGTTTAGTAAAATCTCAAGTTCTTCCTTATCGGCTAATAAAACGAACACTAATTTCTCTTATGGATCAGTTGGTTTCCCCCTGCGTAAAATAGGTGGTGGCGGTGCTTTTGGTGTGATGCCCTATAGTACTGTAGGGTACAAAATTAGTTCTACTGAAGAGTTGGCAAATGTTGGTACTATGAATTATGTGTTTGAAGGTGTTGGTGGTATTAATAAAGTATTTGTTGGCGTGGGTATAAAACCTTTTCGTAAACAATTTTCAAAGTTCCAGCATTCGAGTGGATATGACACGATAGTGAAATACCATCAATCAGCTAAATTGAAACGTAAAAAATTTGGTAAACAATTATTATCAGAATTAGCAATTGGAGCTACTGGAAATTATTTATTTGGAACCGTAAATCAAACAACGGATGTTATTTATCCTAGCTCTTCAACTCCTGGAGGTATATATTATAATTATTTTAATAGCAAACGCCAACGTTCCATCCAAGTAAATGATTTTACATTTAACTTCGGAATACAAACACATTTCACCATTGATTCGATTCGCTATCATGGAAAGGATACTCTGAAACAAGGCCATAGAAGGGCTTTTAAACAAAAAATAAAAATTGGTACAGGCTTTTATATCAATTCGCCTACTAACATTGCTGCCAAACAAAGCACTATTATTTACAATTACAGCGTAGATGATTTTGGTACGCAGCGACCTAAAGACACGGTAGTGAATTCTCAGGATAATAAAGGAACAATTACACTTCCCTTAGAAATGGGCGTTGGACTTTCTGTAAAAAAAGGAGAAAAATTAACCATTTTAATGGATGGCGCCATTACAAATTGGAGTGGCTTCAAATTGTTTAATACGCCAAGTACAGATTTTAAAAACAGCATACGTTTGTCGGCGGGTTTAAATTACGTGCCAAATAAAATCGCTTACGGTTCTTCTAATTACATGAAACGTGTGCAATACCGCATCGGCTTTACCTATAGCGATGGCTATTTAGGTTTGAAAAACACAGGTATTCCCAATTACGCTATTACTGCTGGTTTGGGCTTACCTGTTGGTATTGGTCGTTTTGACGATATTGCTGTGATTAATATTTCTGCACAGTTTGGTCGCTTAGGCTCAGTCAATAATAATTTATTACAAGAAGATTATGCGCGTATTATTATAGGCTTTACGTTTAATAAACGTTGGTTTATTAAATACAAATACGATTAATAATTAGCCCATGTCAATTCTGAAAAACATACTGTGTTTGGTTGTAGTATTGACAGTTTCATTGTTGTTTTTTTCTTGCGAAACCAATAGAAATGAAGTAATGTCTATTGGTAAAAAAGTAATTATGCCTTCGCAAACAGGCAAAGATATTACACTTTTGTATTCTGATTCCACCATCTTAAAAATAAAACTGCAAGCTCCGCAAATGCAGATGTATGATAAAGATGTGAAACAACGTGTTACCATTATGCCTAAAGGGTTATACGTTATTTTTTATGATGAAAAAGGGAAAGAGGCAACGACATTGAAAGCTAATTATGGCGTGCGTTATGAAGACACGAAACGCATGGAGGTGAAATATAATGTAGAAGTTGTGAATGCAAAAGGTGATAAATTAAATACAGAACATTTAATTTGGGACGAACAAAAAAAGAAAATCACTTCGGATGCTTTTGTGAAAATTACCACTGCCAAGGAAATCATTATGGGTAAAGGCTTAGAGGCCAATCAGGATTTTACACAGTATGAAATTAAAGAAATTACAGGTTCCATCAATATTGGCGACGAAAAATTATAAATTAGATTTTTAATATGAATAAATTATTTAGAGCACTCGAAATTTTTTGGTTAGTTGCAGCCCTTGGTAGTGCTGGTATCGCTGTTTATTTTTTAATAATGGGTAACAGACAAGATGCTTTGTATTTTTCGTTTGTATTTTTAATTGGCTCTATCATGTATTTATTACGAAGATATCAGCGTAAAAATCAGGATAAAGCACGTCAAGCCAATCAAATGCCCCCTAAAAAATAAATGAGTAAAACCATTGCTATTATAGGTGGAGGCGTAAGTGGTGCTTTAGTTGTTTTAAATATTTTAAAGCAAAGTCATCAAGCAATTCATATTCTATGGTTTGATGCAAAAAATTCATTCTGCAAAGGCTTAGCATATTCTACGGATGAAGACGTTCATTTGTTGAATGTAAGAGCATCTAAGATGTCCGTATTTGTTGATGAACCCAATCATTTTATGGATTGGTTAACGCAACAACAATTGCCATTTTCCTCAAATGATTTTGTTCCTCGCACTATTTACGGACAGTATGTATTAAGTACGTTTAATGAGTTAAAAGAATCTAGTTCAACTGTAAAAATCACGTGCATCGCAGAAGAAGTAACTGCCATTACTAAAAGTGGTGATGAATATGTAGTCTCTGCAACCAAAGAGAATCAGGTTCAACAGGTCGTATTAGCCTTTGGCAATTTTTTACCTGCTCATCCACGCTCTATCCATACTGATTTTCAACAATCGGGTCGTTATTTTCAAAATGCGTTTTCTTCGTTCATTATAAAACAAGTAATTAACCAAGAGTCTGTGCTTATTGTTGGTTCAGGGTTAACGATGATCGATGTCGTATTAAGTTTAAAAAAACACAATTATGCAGGCAAAATAACAGCTATATCACCACATGGTTATTTACCACAGTCGCATATTGAAAACCCTTTGCCAGTAGTAGCAGCATATATTAACGAGCAAAGCCCATACACTCTTTTGCAATTATTTAGTTTAGTTAATCAACAATTAAAATACGCCAAGAGTAACCAACTAAGCGCTCATAGTGTAATTGATGCACTTCGCCCACACTTGCAACGTTTATGGTTAGGATTTTCTTTAGAAGATAAGCAACAATTTTTGAGACATTTACGCCACAAATGGGGCGTAGCAAGGCACCGAGCAGCTAGCCAAAGTATTCAAGTCGTTAATGAGTTATTAAACACCAAGCAGTTGGAGCTCATAAGAGGCCGTGTCTATGACATTAAAACAAACATAACTGGATTTGAAGTTCAGTATTCTGATAGAAGACAAAATAATTCTTTAAATACTTCCGTTTTAATAAATTGTACAGGCCCAGAGTCTAATTTTGAAAAAGTAGAGTTTCCTTTGATAAAACAATTATTACAAGCTAATAGTATCCGTGTTGATGCTTTAAAATATGGCATTGAAGCCTCTGTAAACGGGAAAATAGCAACAAATTTCTATACAATTGGCCCACCACTTAAGGGGATTTTATGGGAAAGCACTGCGGTGCCCGAAATAAGGGTACAAGCGCAACAGTTGGCGCTATTACTGATATTATAGCTAATTGAAACTTTCGGGTTTTAAAACCCAAATGAATTAGCAGAATTGGCCTAAAAAATAATTTCATTTAATTTTCCCTATTTCGGCAATAATTTTATCTTTGCATTCCTTAATTTAATTATAGTATATGAGCGTTTTAGAAAAAATCCGTAGCAAGACAGGTCTTTTGGTTGGAATC
>JANYGR010000517.1 GCA_025359355.1 Bacteroidota bacterium
TTAAAAAAACAAAAAACCCACATATCCGAAGATATATGGGCTTTTCCTAACTAAACACAAATTCTTAGTGCTTTGAAGTAGCTTCAGTAGTAGTAGTTGTAGTTTCAACAGAAGTACTAGTAGTAGTAGAATCAGTAGTAGCAGTTTCCATAGCAGCATTTAAGCTTTCAGATAAAGCAGCAGAGATAGAATCACCAGCACGTTTAGCTGCTTCTTCCATTTTAGCTTTTTCTTCAGCTGAAGGACCACAAGATACGAAAGTTGTAGCTAAAACTGCAACTGCAAGAATTGAAAATAATTTTGTCATTTTTAAGTTTTTTAAATTGTTAATGTTGTTTAATTTATCATTTATACCAAACCCTTAAAATAGTAACCCAATTAAATGTCTTTATTTTAAAAATTTATTTAATATATTGATAATCAGTCAATTAAAAGTTAAAATAAAACAGGTTACTTCGTTATTTAAAGATATTTTTTTCTTCAAAAAAGAAGTTGTCTGTGGTGGTTGAATTTAGTCCAACATAAAATTACCCGATATGTATTGTCACATATCGGGTAATAAATTGAGTGAAATTTTTATAATAAATTAAGCTATAGTAGAGGGATTATTCATTCGTAAAAATTCCGATAATGATTTGACAACTCTATCATGTTTTTTTACAAATGGATTGTCTGTATCCCAAACGTATCCGGCTAACACGGAACATATTTGTTTTTTAATTTCTGGATTAATATCCTTGGTAAAGAAGATGTCATGCAAAGTACCATCGTACCATCCCATTACATAAGTTCTAAATACATCAACACCTTGCATCGTAGGTTTTACAAATTCTTCATCCCAATCTACTTTTTTACCTTCTAATTGTTTAATAACCAAATTTGCGGCTCGCTGGCTTGAAGCTGTTGCCAGAGTGACTCCACTCGAGAACATAGGGTCTAAGAATTCGGTTACATTTCCAGTTAATACAAACCCATCTCCAAAAAATTGTTCAGTAGTAACACTCCAGCCTTCAAGAGTTTTAGGTTCAAACATGAAGGTTTCATTACCAAAGCGTTCTTTCAAATGTGGTTCCGAATTTATTAAATAACGTAATTGTGCTTCGGGTGTTTTGTCTTTGTGTTCGTCAAAAAATTCAGGACTACCAACAAACCCAACAGAAGTAACGCCTGTAGAAAATGGAATAACCCAAATCCAAGTTTGTGGCTGATGCACTAATATCATAATTCTATTAGGCTCATTATGTACATCACGCTTTGGATCATTAACATGGGCAAATAACGATTTACGCGGAGGCAAATTACTTGGCTTGTCTAAATTAAACAAACGAGGAATAACACGGCCATAACCACTGCTATCAACGATAAACTTTGCTTTGATTTGCGAAACGTTTCCGTCCTTATCAACAATAGTTGTTGTTGAATTTGAACCATCAAATTTTATATCAGTTACTGTCGTTTCGAAATGAACAGTGACTCCTTTGCGCTGAATTTCATCAGCTAAAGTCTTATCAAAATCTCCGCGAGGCACTTGCCATGTCCAAGAGAATCCTTCTGTAAATTGTTCATCAAAATTAAAATCACACACATCATCTTTACGTAAAAACTTAGCGCCAAATTTTTCTTGAAATCCTTGCGCTTTAACGGCATCTAACAAACCCGCTTCCTCTAATGCTTCCATGCAACGAGGCAATAAACTTTCTCCTATTACAAATCGTGGAAATTTTTCTTTTTCCACCATGTGCACATTATAACCTGCTTTTTTAATGATACCAGCAGCAACTGAACCTGATGGACCAGCGCCAATCACTAACACATCTACCTCTTGAGTTTGCATAATTTTACGTTTTAGAACTACGATATATGAACGGTTAAAGTTACGACGATTTTATGTGCTAAGCAAATGATAAGAGTCATAAATTAATTTAACCACAATACAGTTGTAACAATTATTTAGACAAATTGTTTAACGATTGATTTCATACATTTTTCCAGGTAAAGATTTGATGACATTAGAAAACTCTAATTGCAATAAACAAGAAGAAGTTTTAGAAATAGGAAATTGAGTAGCATTGCAAATTTCATCAATATGCAATTGCGCTTTGCGATCAAATACATTTACCATGATTTGCTCATCTGGCGTAAGGTTTAGGAGCAATGGAATTTGTGTTGATTTTTTATGTTTAACTTCTTGATTCCAGTTCATGATGTAAAACAAATCAGCAACACTTTCTATCAAACTTGCTTTTGTTGTTTTTATTAATCCATTGCAACCTTCGCTTAATGCTTCGCCGGCCCTTCCCGGAAAAGCGAACACATCCTTATTGTATGCATTTGCTATGGTTGCTGTAATTAAACTTCCGCCTTCTTTTTTGGATTCAACAACGATAAGCGCATCACACATGCCTGCTACAATACGATTTCGTTTTGGAAAATTTTCTCTATCAGGAATTGTTTCGCTCATAAACTCTGTGAGTAAGCCGCCTTGATGAATCATTTTATCGGCATAATTAGAATGTACCGCAGGATAAATTCTATCAAGGCCGTGGGCTAAAACCCCAACGGTTTGTAACTCGTTTTCTAATGCTGTTTTGTGAGCTGTTATATCTATGCCATAAGCCAAACCACTGACTACTAAAATACCACTTGACTTTAAATCTTGAATTAATTTTTCTGTCATTAATTTACCATAGGGCGATGGTGTGCGTGTGCCAACTACAGACACAATTTTTTGCGCATTTAAATCGGCATTTCCTTTATAATAAAGCATTACAGGGCTATCATAACAATTTTTTAAGCGAGACGGATAATCTTTGTCAGTAAAAAACAGCGCTTGAATATTGTTTTTTTGAATGTATGCGATTTCTTTTTCGGCTCGATTTAAAACATCTTTGCTTTGAGCAATTGATTTAGCAAGAACAAAACCTATACCTGGTATTTTTTCGAGTTGAGCTTTATTGGTTTTGAAAATTTGCTCGGCACTGCCACAATATGCGAGTAAGTTTTTTGCTAAAACATCTCCAATGCCATCTAATAATGTTAATCCAATTTGATATGTTAATTCGGCAGACTGCATTTGTTTTTAATTGTAAATTATTATATTGTGTTCGTAAAATTAAACAGATTATGATAAAATTAATTAAATATATTTTAACAGGGTTATTTTTTTATACATCTAATAGTTATGCCCAATCATTAGGATATGTTAAAGGCATTGTAACAGATAAATCGAATAATGAAACGTTGCCTGGGGCTTTAGTGACTCTTAATAAAATAAAAGGCGTTGCTTCCGATATAAACGGGGCATTTGTTATTAGTGTAGAAGCCGGAGAATACAGCTTAAATTGTGATTTATTAGGCTATACCAAGTTCACTACAAAAATTGTTGTAAAAGAACTTGATACTGTATTTGTAAATATTCAATTAGGAAATGGTAATCAGTTATTGGATGAGGTAGTTGTGTCTGCTGGAAAGTTTGAACAAAAATTATCGGATGTCACGGTTAGTATGGATGTGATAAAACCTGCATTAATAGAGAACAAGGGTGTAACAAATTTAGACGCCATTATTAATCAAGTGCCGGGAGTAACTGTATCGGATGGACAAGCAAGTATTCGAGGAGGGAGCGGTTATAGTTATGGAGCAGGTACTCGCGTATTAATGTTAGTGGATGAAATGCCAATGATAACGGCGGATGCTAATGATATTAAATGGAATTATTTGCCAATTGAAAATGTAGAGCAGGTTGAGGTAATTAAAGGCGCATCGTCTGCTTTATTTGGCTCCTCGGCGCTTAACGGAGTTATTAATTTACGAACAGCTTATGCGAAAGATAAACCTCAAACGAAATTAACAATCTTCGGAGCAACATACGATGCCCCTAAGCGCTCCAGTTTAAAATGGTGGGATAATACTTCTCAATCGCAATCGGGATTAAATTTTTCGCACGCTCAAAAAATAAAAAACTTAGATATCGTATTAGGCGGACATGTTTTTAATGATATGGGGTATCGGTATTTAGAAACGGAAGAGCGTGAAAGATTTAATGTTAATCTAAGGTACAATTTTAAAAAAATAGCAGGCTTATCTATTGGGGTTAATACAAATATGATGCAATACAGAGGTGGGTTATTTTTTTTATGGCAAAATGCTGACTCTGCCTACATTCCATCAGGACATACTATTCAAGGGTATAAAAACACACGTTTTAATATCGATCCTTACATTACTTATTATTCAAAAAAAGGAGGAAGATTTAGTTTACGTACACGTTATTTTTTAAGTAATAATAACAATAACACAAATCAAGGGTCAAGAGCTGAGCTATATTACAACGAATTACAATATCAAAAGAAGTTTAAAAATAATTTAACAACAACATTTGGAGCTGTGTATACGGAACAGCAAGTAATGGCAGATTCTCTTTACGGAAGACATACGGGGCGCAACTATGCCGGTTATGCACAATTTGATTATAAGTATAAAAAACTAACCGTATCATTTGGGTTAAGAGGAGAGTATAATAAAGTGGATTCATCGTATACACGTGGCTATATCAATAACGATATTAAAAACTTACCGTTTCAACCTGTATTAAGAGCTGGTTTGAATTACCACTTAATGGAATATACATTTTTGCGTGCTTCATTTGGACAAGGTTACCGATTTCCATCAATTGCTGAAAAATATATTAGTACCGGTTTAAGTGCTATTAAAGTATTACCTAATCCAGGTTTGCAGCCAGAGCGCGGTTGGAGTGCTGAAATAGGAGTGAAGCAAGGATTTAAGATTTTAAATTTCAAAGGGTTTATTGATGTAGCTGGTTTTTGGACAGAGTACCAAAACATGACCGAATTTATTTTTGATATCTATGGACCAAAAACAGGTAACTTTATTAATGACAGTAAAAATGCAGGTTTCAAATCTCAAAATGTAGGTAGGGCTCGTATTAACGGTATTGATGCTTCTATTACTGGCACTGGAAAAATGGGGCCTATTAATATTACTACCTTAATGGGTTATACATTCACTAATCCTATTGACCCTGATTTTAATCCTAAAAAAGATACGTTGGGATCTTTACCAAACTCCAATTTATTGAAATATAGAAATAGACATTTGGTAAAAGGAGATTTGCAATTAGATTATAAAAAGGTATCGATTGGCTGGAGTGTTCGTTATTACAGCTTTATGGAAAATATTGATAGGCGTTTTGTGCAAAGTATATATCATGAATATAATGATCCAGGGATTAATTTTGATGCCATTGATCAAACATATATACTGCCAGGTTTGCCTAAGTATCGTGAAGAACATAAAAATGGCGATTGGATTCATGATGCAAGATGTTCTTTTCAGATAACTAAAGCATTAAAAGCATCGTTCATTGTTAATAATGTTTTTAATAGAGAATATACTCTGCGTCCTGGAGATGTACGCCCACCGCGTATGTTTATGTTACAATTGATGATTAAGATTTAAATTACCAAAAATAATTTAGCAATTTTTCACAAAAGAAACGGCTATTAATATCGTATATTTGTATCTTAAAATAACAATAAAAAAATGGAAACAAATTCTAGAAATACAAATCTTGATAATATTGAAAGTGCTACTATAGTTGGACGCAAGAATGCGTTAGCATCTGTTTTCGGCTGGATGTTTATTGGGATGGTTCTTACAACTATAGCGTCTTTATCATTTGCTTTTATACCAAGTTTATTTTCGTTAATGGTAACTACTGAGAATGGATTTATTACAGGCAGAAGTATCTTAGGGCACATTATTACTTTTGCACCTTTACTTTTATTAATTGGCATGGGGGCAGGTTATCGTAAATTACCATTTATAGGTTTAGCTGCTTTATTCATGGCTTTCTCTGCATTATTTGGGATTAGTATCAGTTATATATTTATTATTTACCAAGTTGGTTCAATTGTAAATGTATTTTTATCAACTTGTGCTTTGTTTGGTATCATGGCTGGTGTAGGCTATTTTACAAAAACGGATTTAACCAAAATGGGCAATATTTTGATGATTGGTGTGATGGGAATTTTCGTAGCATCTTTAATTAATTATTTTGTAGGAAGTAGTCAAATGGGTTATATAATTAGCGTAATTGCTGTAATTATATTTACAGGATTAACAGCTTACGATATGCAAAAAATTAAAAACATGTTGCAAGATAATGATGGTTCTGAAAGCTATAAAAAACTAGCACTTTGGGGTGCTTTAGATTTATATTTAGATTTTATTAATTTATTTTTATCTCTACTTCGTATTTTTGGTGATAGAAAATAATTAATCTAATATATTTTAAAAAGCCATAATTTTCAGAAATGAATTTTATGGCTTTTTTATTTAATAAAAATAAATAAATTTACGTATGAAATAGCTATTTGTTGAATTGCATAAACCACATAACGAAACATAGCGTATTCCAAATAGCAACTTAAAATAAATAAAATAATATATGAAAAAATTAGCTTTAGTGATTTTGTGCGTTGCATCATTTTATGGTTGCGATCGCATTAATCAAAAAATTGCCATTAAA
>JANYGR010000523.1 GCA_025359355.1 Bacteroidota bacterium
AAGAAATATAAATGAGAATAAAATTAATTTCATAATAGTCTTTTTATAAAAACGGTTGTCGTCCGTTGGGCATTACTACTAACTAGCTATACCCGACATAATATGGCGGGTATTTACATTATATTGTTATATAACCGCCATTTTATGTGGGTTATTTTTTTTAACATATTTATTGCTTTTTTTCATTTTTTAATTCTGTACAACTTCGCCACCTCACTCATAATCAAATATAACACTTTATGATAATAAATCAAACGGCCTTTTATTTTACTTAATTCGCCAGATTACGTTCGCATCTTCCTAACAAAAAATCAAGCGGAGCCTGTGTGCGGCGTAAGTGCGTATTCTGCTAAGTAGAGAAAACTAATCAATTAATCGATAAATAACGCTTACACCAAATATGTATTATACATTCTTTCCGAACCAATCGTTGTTTCTTGCCCATGCCCACTATAAACCGTCATATCATCGCCTAAGGGCAATAACTTTTGTTTGATAGATGTAATCAATGTTTCGTAGTTATCCCGTTCCGCTGCGTGTGCCGTGAATGAATAAATAGTTGTACGTTTATTCAATGTTGTATAAAAGATGATAGTAGGTCTATCAGTATCGCTGTGCAAGCGGAGGTACTAAACCACCTCTCGGTGCTAAAGGAGTAATCTGATGGTATTGAACGGAAAGAGGAAAAGGCTATGTCGAAAATAGTCAGGTAAGAATGAGAGAGTTGAATGCAAATGAACCATTGATGAGGTGTCGAAAAGCGGAACTACATTGTCAAAAGTTAGTATTTCTGCGTGCTAATGAATAATTATAACGGTTACTTGCATACTGGTTATAGGGCAATCGGCATATAAATGGCAAGACTCTCATTTAGGCTTTTATATAGAACTCGGGAACTCCTTGCTAAATGCTAAGTGAAAGGCACAAGTAGGCAGTACCTACGAGGCTGAATAACGATGATAGTAAGGAAGACGGATGGTGTTGTAGTAGTTATGAAATCTTTGTAATGAAGGTGGAGCGAAGAACATCAGTTATGCAGTTAAAAAGTGTTTTAACAACTTTAAAAGAAGGAGGATTAAAATGTTTGAAACAAAATCAACAACAGTACCAATTACTCAGCAAATGGTAAAGGAAGCTTATCGTAAAGTTAAGTCGAATCAAGGTAGTGCAGGTGTAGATAAAGAAAGTTTGGAAATGTACCAAGCTGACTTATCAAACAACCTATACGTACTCTGGAATCGCTTGAGTTCGGGAAGTTATTTTCCTAAGCCAGTGCGTGAGGTATTGATACCCAAAGCTAATGGAAGTAGGCGTACATTGGGCATTCCCACAGTAAGCGACCGTATAGCGCAACAAGTAATTAAGTCGTATTTAGAGCCACGATTAGAAACGGAGTTTCATGATAATTCGTATGGTTACCGACCACTAAAAAGTGCTCATCAAGCAGTAGAACACGTACGAGAAAACGTACGCCAATACGCTTGGGTAATTGACATGGACATCAAAAGTTTTTTTGATGAAGTAAATCACGAATTATTAATAAAAGCCTTAGACTGCCACGTTCCTGAGAATTGGGTAAAGATATACATCACACGTTGGTTAGAAATTTCGAGCCAAAACAAAGATGGAAAACTGACAACCAAAGAAGGAAAAGGCACACCACAAGGCGGCGTCATTAGCCCATTGTTATCTAATTTGTATTTACATTATGCACTTGATAAATTGCTCACTAAACATTATCCAAACGTAGCATTTGTGCGCTATGCAGATGATGTGGTAGTACATTGTAGTAATGAACAAGAGGCTAACGAACTACTTAACGCTATACGCCAACGATTACAAGAATGCAAACTACGGTTAAACGAAGAGAAAACTAAAATAGTGTACTGCCAAGATTATCGAAGAAAAGAGAGAAAAGATTACAGAAAGAAATTTGATTTTTTAGGATTTACATTTAAACCAGTATCAGTAGCATCTAAAAACGGAGGATTGTTTTTAGGCTACAACTGTAGCATTAGTCAAAACTCGCAAACACGTATTAACACAAAATGGAAAGACTTAAAATTACGCAGACAAAGTACAATTACAATACAAGATATAGCAACAAAAATAAATCCACAAATGATTGGAATTATACGCTACTATGGAAAGTATAAAGTATGGAGTTTACAAAAACTAATAAGACAATTTCATTTTCACTTAGCAAAATGGGTATTAAACAAGTACAAAGGCTTAAAAGGCAGTTACAATAAAGCATATAAATGGTTAGCAGAAATAAAAGAAAGTTATCCAACTATGTTTTATCATTGGACGCTTTTTAAAACTATTTGATAGCATAACAAGAGCCGTATGATGCGAGAGTATCACGTACGGTTCTGTGAGAGGCTTGGGCTGAAATGCCCTTGCCTACTTGAC
>JANYGR010000544.1 GCA_025359355.1 Bacteroidota bacterium
TTGATGATAAGGATTGCGCAATCTTGTTTATTTAATTAGGATTAAATGTTATCGATTGCACAATAAATACATTTTAATTTACAATCTTGTTTATGTAATTAGCATTCGATGATAAGGATTGTGCAATCTTGTTTATTTAATTAGGATTAACTATTATCGATTGCACAATAAATACACTTTAATTAGCAATCTTGTTTATGTAATTCGAATTTGATGATAAGTAATGTGAATTAAGAACAATTAATGCGTTTTCCACCACCTTGTTTATTTAAGGCAGAAAGATAAATGTTTTGATAAAAAAGTTATATTTGATTGTGAGTGAGGTAGCGAAGTTGTGCAGAGTTAAATAAAATGAAGAAAAGCAGTAAATATGTTAAAAAAAATAACCGCCATTTTATAGCGCATATATTGCAAAATAAACCAGATATGCGCTATAAAATAGCGGGTATATAGTAGTTATAAGCAAACCGCCAGGACATCGGAATTAACAAATCAACTTCAGAGACAAAGTAAAATTGGACAACCGCGACAACGACATTTTTGAAATATACAGACCATTCCGGAATAAGTTAGCTAAATTCAACGTTATTGACAGTCTATATGTAATTTGGGGTTATTCTCGGAATTATATCTTTAACAATGAGTTTCCAAAAGACATTGAAAAGCCTTCACGATTCAATCCACTTGAGCCAAAATTATTTGAAAGAAAATATTGGGGATTATTTGATCATGAACTTGAATTTCTACAAAAAGAAATTATATTGAACTGCGATATTGCAAAGACCAACTATTCATTTAGGGAACAAAAGCATTTTTCAAAGGTCATGAATTATTTAAGAGATGACATTGAAAATACTTTAAGTAAAAAATACACAAATCAAGACAATATTTTACTTGATTTTAATCGAATGGTTCATAGACAATTTAAGTGGCAAGCAGGTTACGGCAGAGAAGCCATTTTTCGTTACTATCAAATTTATTCCGATACAACAATTGCTGAGTTAATCACAAATAAATTTAAATTAACTCCACAACAATTATTTCTTATTGGATTTCTTTTCTTCGGTTGGACTGGTAATCATTTTAAAACAGCTTTACCATTCAAGTCAACTGCAAAAGCTATTACAAACGAAATGCTTGAAATATTTATCAGTCATTTTTCTATGACAATTCAAGAGGCAAAACATGAATTGAAAACATGTCAGCAAATAAATGAAAATATTTTTTACTCGATTAATCCTTTACTTGCTAAACCTTTGTTAATTGAGCAATCTGACATGATATGTCCAATTCCTATTTTTATGTTTTGGTTAGTTACGAGTGGCATTTATTATCCTTTAGTGAAGGATAAAAGTATTAATAAATTGTTTGGCAATGCTCTAGGAAAATCTTTCGAAAATTACGCTGGAGAAGTACTAAAGAAAAGTTGCACTAATAACAATTTTAAAATATTTCCAGAAGAAATATATGGTAACCCTGAAAAAAGAACAATTGATTGGATACTAATTGATGAGAATTCCATTCTTTTTATAGAGTGTAAAACAAAGAGAATGACGTTGGACTCCAAATCATCTCTTGAGATTACTGAAAGTTTAGAAAAAGATTTGAAAATAATGGCAAAGTATATAAAGCAAGTATATGAAACATACTTGGAATATAAAGCAAATCTATATCCAACAGTAAAATATGACGAAAGCAAAGAGTTTTACCCTCTTATCTTGACATTAGAAGATTGGTTTATAAATATAAATCATACTCTTATTGATAAACTAAAAGTATATGTAATAGATTGCTTTAAACAAACTAATTTGGACTTGGAATTACTTGAAAAATTCCCTTATCAAATACGTTGTGCATCAGACTTTGAACGTGATATCCAATTAATTAACGGCTTGAGTATTAAGGATTATTTCTATAAAGCAACAAATAATCTGATTCAAGACATCATTCCGACTTTTGACTTCGTAAACATTTATGAAGGTGAATATCAAAAAGTATTTGTTGACCCATTTATGGGTGACAAATAGACAAAAACAACATTTAGCGGTCAGCTTTTACATATATGCTTTATTCAATTTGGGCATTCGGCTTCGGCATTTGCAAAAGCGGTCGCAAGCGAAAGACTCCCGATAGTTATCGGGATATTTTTCTTTGCAAATGTCTAATAAACATAGTATCATTGTTAGTAGCATTTCGGTAAAAGAGTTTCAAAACCCAAACTGAAATAAACTGCGAAAACGTTATGCACAAGGCGTGAAAAAATCTCCGTAGAAAATTATTCCGTTGTCAACTATCTTTTTTCTA
>JANYGR010000561.1 GCA_025359355.1 Bacteroidota bacterium
CATCTAACGAAAAAATACTGTTTTCGCTATATTTGGCGCATAACAACCGTTCATCAAAACTAATTTCTTCTCTAAATGTTTTTGTAAATGCATATACATCAACAAAGGCTAATTTTTTTTCGGTAGCAATATGTTTAATACACTCGTTATAAGAAGCTATTGCCTGTTGCACATGAGCTATTTCTTCATGCGTTAGCATATACTTTTTAGGAATAGGAAGTTCTGCCGTCAAGTATTTATCTTTACTAGGATCTAATTGAATTTCTAAAATTAATAACTCTCCTTTTTCAATTTGACGAATAGTATGTGGTTTACCTGGGTCATTAATTACAAAAGCATTTCTACCTTCATGAAACTGTAATCCAACTTCCTGATATCGTATGGTTAATTGATTGGCTTGAGATTGATTGAGTATTAAACCATCATAAGGAATTACTGTAAAGTATGGAACAGCCGTAATATCAGCCAAATTTGCAATAGCACCTTCCGCTCCTTGTTCGGTTAAAGCATCAACAACTGCTTCTAAACTTTTATTAAATCCTACTCCTATAGCGCCATCCATAGGTGTAATACCATCCATTGTTCCGCCAGACGATGCATAAGTTAAAACATCATTATTGCCAATAAATAAAGTAAAAAACGTTGGGTGTAATGCCAAGGCATCTGATAAAATAGAAGCTGTTGCAGGATTTGAAGCCATCCGTGTAAAAAACGGATTATAATTTCCTGCACCATTTTGAGGGTTTCCCACACCAGGTATTACCATCGATGTAAGCTTAGCACTTGGCGCACTTATATTATTAAATGGTCCTTGACTTTTAAAAATATTTTCAACAAAAACAGATAAGTCGCCTTGAGGAGCAAGGTATGCGGGCGTTTCAACAAACCCTTCTTTTTTTAATATGATTCGTGAATTTCCATAAAAACCAACACCTACGGAATGAGGCTTCATGAAAGGTTGTTTAAAATTGCCGCCACCTATTAATTTGAATTGTTCAGCTAATAAACCAGCGAATGAATGCAACTGGCCTTCGTAAAACAAGGCGCCGTCTGTATAACCCGAAGTAATAGAATCTCCTAACGCTACATATTGACTTAAATTAATGTGTTCGTGTTTATTAAGAGGCATGATACTTATGTTCGTTATAGCGGATAAACAATCGTTACTTTTGGTACCTCAAGATACAAAAAATAAATTAAACCAAACTAACCAACGCATTTAAACTTTGTTCGTATTCTTTTCGTATTCTTACAACAACTTCTTCGCAAGAAATAATATCATGAATTAATTCTGATGATTTTCCTGCTGTCCATAAGGTATTGTAATTATTAGGTAAAATCGATTTCTCTAATTTTTTCATCCCTCTTATTTGTACGAGCATTTTAAACCATTTTTTAGTTTGAGAATTATTGCTTAACCATTTCTCAAACCAATTTTGAGTATAACCCATTTTTTTGGCAGACTCGTTATTGATCACTGCGCAAGGAGTTCCTGATAATTTGGTAGTCATCACAATATCATCCATACCCGAAGATACAATGGCGTTTTTATAATTATCATTTACGCCTGCTTCTGTCGTTGCAATAAAACGTGTACCGATAGATACCCCGCTTGCTCCTAATACTTGCACCGACAATAATCCTGAACCATTAGTAATACCACCAGCAGCAATTACTGGCACCGAAGAAAAATGCTCTTTTAAAGCAGGAATTAATACTTGCAAGGGATTAGGTCCTGCATGCCCTCCAGCCCCTTGTCCAACAGCAATAAAACCATCACAGTTAGCATCTAAACATTTTTTTGCATGAGGAATATTAGTCACATCACAAAACACCTTTCCTCCATATTGATGAGCGCCATCAATAACATCTTTAGGATTACCTAACGACGTAATAAAAAATGGCACCTTCTTTTCAAGACATATTTTAGTATGTTTTATGGATAATGGGTTTGATTTTTGGACAATAATATTTACTCCATAGCTTCCTTTATAATTTTTGCTATATTCATTTAATTCATCTAATACTTTTTCTAATTCCCCCTCTTTTCTGTAATTTAGTGTGGGGAAAGTAGCCATGATACCAGCACGTATTCCAGCTTTCATCATTTCCATATTGCTTACTAAAAACATGGGAGCCATTATTACAGGAAAATCAATCCCTAATAATTCCTTCAAACTATTTTCACTTTTCATCTAAAATATATTTTGATTTAATACAAATATAAGTTATTTTTATGCATGCATAACACTTATTTTACATTAAATAATAGCTTATAACTTATACATTATGGATAACATAGAAAATTTCAGACTTTTTGATTTCTTAGATCATTTGAAACAAATGCCTTTAAAAGATGATGCTCTGGCAGCAAAAGAAAATGGCGTATGGAAAAAATATAGCACACAAGAATATATTGATACAGTAAACATATTGAGTTATGCTTTCCTTCATATTGGAATTAAACCAGGTGATAAAATTGGGTTAATATCTAATAACCGACCAGAGTGGAATTTTATTGATTATGCCTGTTCACAAACAGGAAGTATCAATACGCCATTGTACCCAACAATAAGCGATCATGATTTAAAATATGTGATTGCTGACGCAGGTATTACTTATTTTTTTGTGTCTAATCAGGCCGCGTACGACAAAGTAAAAGCCTGTTCTGAAAATTCAACAATCAAAGAAATTTATTCATTCTCAAAAATAGAAGGCGTTCCTTGCTTACAAGATTTAATTAGCATCGGCAAAAATAATCCTCATGCAGAAGAACTTGAAAAAATTAAAGCTGGTATTAAAAACACAGATTTAGCAACACTAATATATACATCCGGAACAACTGGTAATCCTAAAGGTGTAATGTTATCTCATAAAAATTTTGCTACGAATGTGCATGCTACAAAAGATCTTTGTCCGTTTGAACATAGTTGGCGCGCCCTAAGCTTTTTGCCATTAAATCACGTGTATGAACGTATGTTATCTTATTTATATATCAGCAGGGGAATGTCGGTATATTACGCCGAAAGCATTGATACGATTGGTGATAATTTAAAAGAAGTAAAACCGCAAGTATTTGTTACGGTGCCTCGTTTGTTAGAAAAAGTATATGAAAAAATAGTAACAACAGGTTCTCAATTAACAGGTATAAAAAAAATGCTTTTTTATTGGGCACTTAATTTAGGTTTAAGATATGAGCAGCATCGCGCTAATGGTTGGTGGTATGAATTTCAATTAATGATTGCCAACAAAATAATTTTCAATAAATGGAGAGATGCACTTGGTGGAAATATAGTAGGGATTGTTTCTGGAGGCTCTGCTCTTCAACCCCGCTTAGCAAGGGTGTTTCACGCAGCTAAAATAAAAGTGTTAGAAGGTTATGGTTTAACAGAAACTTCTCCCGTAATATCGGTAAATTGTTATAATGACAATGATGAAAAAATAGGTACTGTGGGTCCTATTATAAATAATGTTCAAGTAAAGTTTGAGGAAGATGGCGAAATATGTGTAAAAGGCCCTAATATAATGTTAGGCTATTATAATTTACCAGAGTTGACAAAAGAATCGTTTGATGCAGATGGTTGGTTTCACACGGGAGATATTGGTGTTATCGTTGACGGTCGTTTTTTAAAAATCACAGATCGTAAAAAAGAAATGTTTAAAACATCAGGTGGGAAATATATTACGCCTCAGATTACAGAAAATAAATTGAAAGAAAGTCGTTTCATTGAACAAGCCATGGTTATTGGTGAAAACGAGAAATTTCCTTCAGCCTTTATTGTTCCTTCTTTCACATTTTTAAAAACGTGGTGCGGAAAGCATAATATACAATACACGACAAATGCAGAAATGATTAACAATGAACAAATCAAAAATCGTATTATGGGGGAAGTTGAGCTAACAAATAATGGCCTTGCTCAATACGAAAAAATTAAAAAAATTGAACTGCTTCCTAAAGAATGGAGTGTAGAAAGCGGAGAAATGACTCCAAAAATGTCGTTGAAACGCAAAATTATTATGTTGGATAATAAAGCAGCTTACGACCGCATATACCCATCTTAAAAAATAGTTAAAAAATATATAATTATGCGTGCATAATAAATTATTACGTATATTTGCTCCCGAACTATGAGTAAAAAACACACAGAAACAATTGATTCTAAATTAAAAACGACTTGGCAAGTAGTGAGTCGTATGTATAATGTAGAGGCTTCATTACATGATTTAACAATAGCAATGGGACATTTTTTATTAAATATAGATAGTCACGAAGGATCTTATGCCTCCGATATTGCTCCATTATTAGGTATGGAAAGTACATCCTTATCTCGCATTACATTATCACTTGAGAAAAAAAAATTAATTCAACGCATACCTGATAAAACAGATAGACGTAAAATAAAAATTGTTTTAACTCAAAAAGGAAAAGCGTCAAAAGATCTCGCTAAAAACGTAGTTAGAAATTTTAATCATTTAGTTGAACTCAAATTAGGTAAAGAAAAAATTGATACTTTTTTTAAAACCTTAGATGAAATAACAGCCCTTGCAGAAGAACGAAATAAATTAATTAAACTTTAAATTAAACGCAGTAAATGAAAAGACTAATTCAAAAAGTAGCCGTATTAGGCTCAGGCGTTATGGGTAGCCGTATTGCATGTCACTTTGCAAACATCGGTTGCGAAGTATTATTGTTAGATATTACACCAAAAGAACCCAACGATGCAGAAAAAGCAAAAAACTTAACTCTTGAAAGTAAAGCCGTAAGAAATCGTATCGTGAATGATGCCTTGCAATTTGCATTAAAGTCAAATCCATCTCCAATTTATAAAAAGGAATTTGCAACACGAATTTCTACAGGTAATTTTGAAGATGATATGTCTAAAATTAGCAATTACGACTGGGTTATTGAAGTAGTTGTTGAAAATTTAGACATCAAAAAAAAGGTATACGAACAGGTTGAGAAATTCAGAAAACCAGGTTCGTTAATTACATCTAATACATCTGGTATTCCCATTCATTTAATGGCTGAAGGGCGTAGCGAAGATTTTAAAGATAATTTCTGTGGCACACACTTTTTCAATCCTCCACGTTATTTAAAATTATTAGAAATTATTCCAACGCCTCACACTAACCCTGAGGTTGTTTCATTTTTAATGGAATATGGCGAAAAGTTTTTAGGAAAAACAACCGTGTTATGTAAAGATACTCCTGCCTTCATTGCTAACCGAGTTGGCGTGTA
>JANYGR010000003.1 GCA_025359355.1 Bacteroidota bacterium
AGGCAATATGTTATTTGTTTCAGGACAAGTAGCTAAAGATGCTAAAACAGGCGTTCTTGTTTTAGATAATATTAAAAATGAAACTCAAAAAGTAATGGAAAATGTATCTGCTATTTTAAAAGAAGCAGGTATGGATTTAACCCAGGTTGTAAAGACAACGATCTTTATGAAAAATATGGATGATTTTGCAGCGATGAATGAAGTGTACGGATCTTTTTTTACAGGTAATTATCCAGCAAGAGAAACAGTACAAGTAGTAAGACTACCTTTGGATGTAAACGTGGAGATATCAGTGATTGCTGTTGGTTAGAATAAAAAAAAGCGTTGAATAATTATTCAACGCTTTTTTTATAATTGTATTTTAAATTATAAGGCTTGAGAAAATCCTTCTCTGATTTCATCAGCAGCGTATTCGCCACCATATAATTTATCTTTAATAGAGCTGAAGCTTTTGATTGTTCTATCTACATCTTCCATCGTGTGTAAAGCTGTAGGAATTAAACGTAAAATAATCATTCCTTTCGGAATTACTGGATATACTACCATTGAGCAGAAGATACCATGATTTTCACGTAAATCAATAACCATGTTTGTTGCTTCCGGAATTGAACC
This sequence comes from Bacteroidota bacterium, assembly GCA_025359355.1. Lineage (GTDB taxonomy): Bacteria > Bacteroidota > Bacteroidia > B-17B0 > Aurantibacillaceae > UBA4416. The sequence continues at coordinate 613 of JANYGR010000003.1, forward strand.
ACGCATATAAACAGGGGTTACAGGTGTATTAGTAACACCAATATCAAAACCTGCATCTACCAAGCCTTTTTGTAAAGCTTTTGCCACTTCCCATAATTTGATACGGTATTCTGGATGCTTGTTAATTAATTCCAAACGTTTTAATAAGCCATATACCAAAGGCATTGGCAATGATTTAGCAAATATTTGAGAACGCATATTGTATCTCAAATAAGTAACCACTTGCTTGGAAGCGCTGATAAATCCACCAATTAAGGCAAATGATTTAGCAAACGTTCCAAAATAAATATCGATGCCGTCTTGGCAACCTTGCTCTTCGCCAGTACCGCCGCCAGTTGGCCCCATCGTACCAATACCATGAGCATCATCCACAAATAAACGGAAGTTAAATTTTTTCTTTAACGCAACAATTTCTTTTAATTTTCCTTGGTCACCACGCATACCAAAAACACCTTCGGTAATTACCAAAATACCGCCACCAGTGGTTTCTGCTAATTTTGTAGCACGTTCTAATTGCTTTTCGCAATCTTCAATATCGTTGTGTTTAAATACATAACGTTTGCCCATGTGTAAACGAACTCCATCTAAAATACAAGCATGACTTTCTGCATCGTACACAATTACATCATGTCTGTCAACTAAAGAATCAATAGCTGATACCATGGCTTGGTAACCAAAATTACAAAGGATGGCATCTTCTTTTTTTGATAAAGCTGCTAAGCCTCTTTCTAATTCTTCGTGTAAGTCAGAGTTTCCGCTCATCATACGCGCACCCATTGGTAAGGCTAATCCAAATTTAGTAGCGCCTTCAGTATCTGCTTGGCGAACTTCAGGATGATTGGCAAGACCTAAGTAATTATTTAAACTCCAGTTTAATAAGGATTTTCCTCTGAAATTCATGTGAGGCGCCACATCGCCTTCTAATTTTGGAAATGTAAAATAACCGTGAGATGCTTTTGAATGCTCTCCGATAGGCCCCATGCTTTTTTCGATTTTTGAAAATATATCTATCATAGTATTTAGTTTTTAATGTTGAGATATTAGTTTTGAATACAACTAAAAATGTGGAGACAAATTTACAAAAATTAAATGATTTTTTTGATGACTCTTAGCATGTGTGTGTATTTTTTAGTATCTGAATTAAAGATGCCGTAATGGTCAAACTTATCAATGCGCACCGAGCCACTGGCGTGAATGATGTGTTGATTGTCTAATACTAATCCCACGTGTACAATAGAACCTTGTTCATTATCAAAAAAAGCTAAATCTCCTGCTTCAGCTTCTTCTACAAAACTAAGAGGAAGCCCTAAATCCACTTGCTGGCTTGCATCTCGAGGTAACGTATGACCATTTAATTTATAAACTAATTGGGTAAATCCAGAACAGTCAATACCAAAAGGGCTTCGACCACCCCACAAATACGGGGCATTTAAAAATAGATAAGCTGTTTGTTTGAGATCTTCGATTGATTTTTTTTGTGAGATGTTCGTTGTTTGTCCTTCAAAAGAGTAGCTAAGATCTCCAATTGTTAGTTTATTATTTTTAAAATTAGGTAAGGAAGCTCCAATTGTAATAGGAAAAATGGATTGATGAGTTGTATTATTAATCACTTGCACTAATTCGGTGCTAAGTGTATGAGTCGTTAAATTTTTATATTCAGCTTGAGTGATGCGTGTGTGTTGTTTAGCGCTAATCCAGCAAGGATATTGATCGAAATTAGTGGTAATGCTAAGCCAGTCTTCCTTATCTTCAATAATAGTATAGGTTTCGCCAAACAATAATTGGGTAACCATTTCGCTGGTGCTACTAGGCTCTTTGCGACAAGGAATAACGCTTAATGTACAAATACCAAAATTCATAGGAGCTAATTTATGTTTTGTTTTACG
>JANYGR010000015.1 GCA_025359355.1 Bacteroidota bacterium
ATTGAATTAGAGTCTCATTTTTTTAATAAAACAGGAAAAGCAACTGGCGAATTAGTTGGAGGAAATTTATCATTGTTATTTACCTTATCAGGCACAGCTTATGATATTGATACAACTAATAAAATTTTATTTATAGAAGATTTGGATGAATATTTGTATCACATCGATCGTATGATGATGCAACTTAAATTATCTGGAAAACTAAAAGGCTTGTCAGGACTTGTGATTGGAGGAATGACAGACATGAAGGATAATGCGATTCCTTTTGGAAAAACAGAAGAAGATATTATTTTAGATGCTGTTAAGGAACATAATTATCCAGTGTGTTTTGATTTTCCAGCTGGACACATCGATAGAAACTTAGCGTTGTATTTTGGAAAAACGGTTGAATTAAATGTACAGTCTCAAAACGTTAGTTTGAAGTTTTTATAAAATTAATCTAACAAGTAGATTTGATGTTTATTAAACTTCTCAAGTGTTCGGATACCAGAAGAACTGATGTGTTCAAACTCTTTGTCACAAAAAATATTGATGATATTAATATCGGGTTTTAATTCTTGTATGTAGCGGTATTGATTTTGTTCGTACTGAAAATCGGTAGAGTTTCTTAAGCCACGGACCACTGTTACATCATAGTGTAACGACTCTACATAATCAGTTACTAAACCATTATACTCTGCCTGTTGCCTGTTTGCAATGGTTTTGGGAATAGCCCAGGTTCTTTCTGTTTTATCTAAATTTTTCCCAAAAGCAATAATTACTTTATCAAATATTTTTTCTGCTTTTTGTAACACGTTGTAATGTCCTTTATGGAAAGGGTTGAAACTCCCAGCAAATACGCCTATCTTTGGTTTGTTCGTTTTCACAAAATCATACAACGCTTTGGCATTAGGATTAGATACTTGTTTTTCAAGAAAAGTTAAACGTTGTTTTTGATAATCTAAAAAATCAAAATGTTGATGCGACGCAAATTCTTTTTGTTCTAACTCGAATAACTCGGCGAAAGAAGCACTAGGGTTTATAGTTGAAAATTGTATCATAATTATTGTGTCCCGCAGATTTCGCAGATGTCCGCAGATTTTTTTATAAATTATTTACTTTTCTATGAATTGATTTTGATATTTCATTAGTGTTAAAGTTAATTAATAACGCCAATTTAAGTCCAGTTAATTTTAAATATGTTAAAACTTGTTTGTGATGAACATCTAAAATAGTCTCAATAGATTTTAATTCAATTATAACTTTATCTTCTACTAAGATATCGATTCTAAACCCAAGTTCTAGCTGTGTTTCTTTATAAAAAACAGGCAACGCAACTTGAGTTTTGATGGCTAGCCCTTTTTCTCTTAGTTCAAAAGCTAATGCTGCTTCATACTCGGATTCTAACAAACCGGGACCTAATTCGTTGTATACATCAAATACACAGCCTCTAATTATATATGTTATATCATTTTCTGTCATGATATTTGTTAATAATTTAATCTGCGTTAATCAGCGAAATCTGCGGGAAACCTACTTTTTCTTTAAATAAAACAACGTACTACAATTATTTTTTTGTAAAATTTTGATTGCTTGTTCTTGTACTTGTTTGGCAGTTACGTTTTGGTAATTTTCAATTTCTAAATTAATTAAATTAGCATCACCCAACAACTCAGATATAGCAAGGTTTGTAGCTTTATTCAACACATCTGTTTCGCTATAGGTTACAGTAGACTCTACTTTGTTTTTACATTTTTGTAATTCAGTATCGTCAACTAATACGTTTTGCATTTTTGCAATTTCTGCATCAATGCCCGCCTCTGCATCTTCAATTGATACGTTATCATTTACTTTACCAGAAATCACAAATAAGCCTTTATCAAAATCTCCCATCACATAAGCGTGTATATCAGAAAACAACTGCTTATCCTTTATTAAATTTTTATATAAACGGGATGAATTTCCGCGTGATAACAAATCAGATAATACATCAACTGTGTGATATTCTGCATCCGTTCTGGCACACATACGATATGCGCGGTATATAGAGTTAATAGGCACATCACGCTCTACGGTTAAACTTCTGTATTCGGTTTGTGGTGGTTCAACAGGTAAGTTGCGTTTTGGTTTTACACCCGCATCAATAGGTTCAAACCATTTTTCAGCTAATTGTTTTACCTGTTCAAATTCTACATCACCTGCAACCACTAATACAGCGTTACTTGAATTGTAATGTAATTTAAAAAACGCTTTTACATCTTCCATTGTCGCGTCTTCAATATGCTTAATTTCTTTACCAATAGTTGCCCATTTATAAGGATGCACTTTGTAAATTAATGGACGTAATAATAACCATACGTCACCATAAGGCTGATTCAAATAACGCTGTTTGAATTCTTCAATAACCACACTGCGCTGTACTTCCAAACTTTTTTTATCAAAGGCTAAACTCAACATACGGTCACTTTCCAACCAAAAAGCAGTTTCGATATTTTCTTTCGGAACGGTGCAGTAATAGTTAGTGATGTCGTTAGTTGTAAAGGCATTATTTTCGCCACCCACCATTTGCAAAGGCTCATCGTAATTAGGAATATTAACACTGCCCCCAAACATTAAATGCTCAAATAAATGTGCGAATCCTGTTTTGTTTTCGTCTTCATCGCGAGCGCCAACATCATAAATAATATTTAAACAAGCCATAGGCGTGCTTTTATCTTGATGAACGATTACTGTTAAATTATTTTTAAGTTTATATTTTTCGAATTGAATCATAGTAAGAATTAGAGTGCTAAAATTAAG
>JANYGR010000074.1 GCA_025359355.1 Bacteroidota bacterium
TTGTTGCAGACGCACAAAGAGTTTTAAAAACAAAATCAAAAGAGTTAAATGGTAATGCTTATAAGTTAAAACATTATGTTTTACAGGGCACGACACTTACATTGCTATTTGATGTTTATTTTGCCTCTGAAAAACAAGTTGATTTAATCAAACGAAGTTCCGTTAAAGAAAAAATAATTGTCTTTAACAACTCTAAAGACACGCTTCAGCGTTTGATAATAATAAACAACGACAAACAATTTTTTGCTTTTAATAAAAGAATAGAAATTAATGGGGCTGGTAAAGAGGCAACTTTAACATTAGATTCAACAATTAATTGGGTTAGTACAGTAGCATTAATCAAAGAAAATAAACATGCTAGATTTTTTACTATAAAACTAAAAGACAATTTAACTCCCGTTATTGTTGGAGGGGCTTTAGGAGGTGTTGTTGGTGCCGTTATCGCTACTTCGGCAGTTCAAAAACGAAAAAATAAAGTTCAAAATGAGTTTTTCTCAAGTTTAAATTACAACACTGGAAGAATTTTAATGGAAATATACCCTTTAGACAAACAATTTACGCTTCCTTGAAAATTTTGAATTTTTAAAACTTACCTTTGTCAAATGCAAAATCAATATGATGTTATAGTTGTTGGCGCAGGTCACGCAGGTTGCGAAGCCGCTGCTGCCGCTGCTAACATGGGAAGTAAGGTTTTATTACTAACCATGAATATGCAAACTATTGCCCAAATGAGTTGTAATCCAGCGATGGGCGGCATCGCTAAAGGACAAATTGTTCGTGAAATTGATGCGCTTGGCGGTTATAGTGGAATTGTATCTGATAAATCTGCCATACAATTCCGCATGCTTAATCGTTCCAAAGGCCCAGCTATGTGGAGTCCACGTACTCAAAATGATCGTATGTTATTTGCATCAACCTGGAGAGAGATGCTTGAACAAACGCCTAATGTTGATTTTTGGCAAGACATGTGTCGTGAGTTAATCGTTAGTAAAGACGGAAAACGTATAGAAGGAGTTATTACCGGTATGGGCTTGGAGTTTAAAGCTAAAGCGGTTGTTCTAACAAACGGAACCTTTTTAAATGGCTTAATTCATTTAGGAGAAAAACAAATTGGAGGCGGAAGAAGCGGAGAATCAGCAAGTTACGGTATAACAGAGCAATTGGTTAAATTAGGTTTCGAAAATGGTCGAATGAAAACAGGAACCCCTCCACGAATTGACGGTCGTACATTGGATTATTCCAAGATGGAAGAGCAAGAAGGCGATGAAGCTATTGATAAATTTTCGTATCTAGATAACACGTCGCCCTTTTATGTTAACTCTAATGGTGACAGATCTAAATTAAAAAAGCAAGTTCCTTGTCATATTACTTATACAAACCAAGCGGTTCACGATATATTAAAAACGGGATTTGAAAAATCTCCCATGTATTCGGGTAGAATTCAAGGCTTAGGTCCTCGCTACTGTCCAAGTATTGAAGATAAAATTACACGTTTTTCTGAAAGAGAAAGACATCAATTATTTGTTGAGCCTGAAGGCTGGGATACCTGTGAGATTTATGTAAATGGATTTTCAACATCATTACCAGTTGATGTTCAACAAAAAGCATTACGCTTAATTCCAGGATTTGAAAACGCAAAAATGTTCCGACCAGGCTATGCGATAGAATATGATTATTTTCCACCTACACAATTAAGACTAAGTTTAGAAACAAAATTGGTTGAGAATTTATATTTCGCTGGACAAATAAACGGAACAACAGGTTATGAAGAAGCTGCTTGTCAAGGACAAATGGCCGGCATAAATGCCCACCTAAAAATTAATGAAAAAGATCCTTTTATCCTAAAACGTCACGAAGCTTATATTGGCGTTTTAATAGACGATTTAGTGACTAAGGGAACAGACGAACCTTATCGTATGTTTACATCACGTTCCGAATATCGATTATTATTACGACAAGATAATGCAGATGTTCGTTTAACACCCCTATCCCACTCTATTGGTTTAGCAAGCGAAGAAAGACTGAATAAGGTAAATCATAAAATAGAGAAGTATGAGTCGTTGATTAAATATTTTAAAAATAATAGCGCCACTCCAGAAGAAACGAACCCCTATTTGGAAAGCATTAACTCAGCGCCCCTAACTCAAAAGTGGCGTTATTTTGCAGTACTATCTCGCCCTGATGTAACCATCTTAGATTTAATCAAACATAATAAAGACTTAGCAGATTTTACAAAAGATTTTGATTCTGAGATGATTCAACAAGCTGAGATTTTAATGAAGTATGAAGGTTACATTGAGCGAGAGAAAGAAGGAGCAGAAAAAGTAATCAAACTAGATAATTATAAAATCAAACCTGACTTCAATTATAAAGCTATTAGCAGTTTATCGTTAGAAGCTAAGGATAAATTAACGAAGCTTCGTCCAGAAACTATTGGCCAGGCAAGCCGCATTTCGGGCATCAATCCAGCAGATATTTCCGTTTTATTAGTTCACTTAGGCAGATAGTTCAGTGTGAAACACATTTATGTAATTATAATCATATTAATTCCTTTTATTTTTAAAGCACAAGGGTTCAATTCAAAATTTTTAAGATCTGGATTTAGCTGGAGCGTTAATGATACGGCACAAAGTCCAGAAGCTATATTTAACAAAGATACACTCATTTTAGTAAAAGATAATGATCTCAATCCTTATCGAATAATAAAAAGACCAGTGTTTGATTTTTTTAGCTCAAACTATTTTTCTTTTAAATATGATCTAAAAATCGATTCTGTATTTATTAAAAGTCTTAATAACTATACTCTGCGATATACTTGTAGCCATTACTCTGGAAAATGGGTTTTTAATAAAAAAACAAAATGTTTGTTTTTTCTCATTATATAGACCCCTCATATAAGTTTTGTGGAGACAATATAAGTTGTTGGGATTTTGATAAAAATATTAACTATATACTTTTAAAAGCAAATAGAACCCGGCTGGTTTTGCTGAAAACTAATTAAATTTTAAATCTAGCAAGCTTATTTGTTCCACGTGAAACAATCCACAAATTAATGTTAAATATAAATCTAAACCCTTTCCCTATTCTTAATACAAATAGATTAATTCTGCGAAGAATTACTACTGAAGATGCGCAAGATTTTTTTGAGATTAGATCAAATAAAGAATTGATGGCGGCATTGGATAAAAAGCCATTTAAAAATATGGATGAGTTGCTAAGTTTTTTAGAACAAATCGAATTCGGAATAAATTCAAACACCTCAATTGCTTGGGCTGTTTGTTTAAAGGAAGATAATAAAATGATTGGCCATGTTGGTTATCATAGAATTGATTTCACAAATCACCGTGCGGAAATTGGTTATGCTCTTCTTCCTCAATTTCATAATAAGGGTTTGGGTAGTGAAGCCGTAAAAGCTATTTTAGATATTGCGTTTAATCAATTTAATTTCCACTCACTAGAGGCAGATGTGAATCCAGCAAACAACTCCTCAATAAAATTAATAACTAAAATGGGTTTTGTTAAAGAAGCGCACTTCAGGGAAAACTATTTTTATAGAAACACCTTTTTAGATAGCGCCATATATTCCTTATTAAAAAAAGATTACCTTCGTCTACAATCTCAATAGAGTGTTTCACGTGGAACAAATTACTAATTCTTATCAAATCAATTTATAAATGTTAACAATAGAAAAATGCCTTGTTTGTGGTTCAGCTAGTTTCGAACCATTTTTAGTATGTAAAGATTATACCGTAAGTCAGGAACAATTCAACATTGTGTCTTGTAAAGGTTGTGGTTTTAAGTTTACAAATTCTCGTCCGGATAACGCCGTATTAGGAGATTATTATAAAGCAGAATCCTACGTGTCGCACACAAATTCTAAAAAAGGAATTGTAAATAAACTATACCACGCCGTAAGAAACCATACGCTTAAATCTAAAATACAAATGGTTTCTGGGTATGTTTCACGTGGAACGATATTGGATTATGGTTGCGGAACGGGTATGTTTTTGTCTACTATTAATAAAGCAGGTTGGGAAACCTTCGGAATGGAGCCGGATGATAATGCAAGAAAAATGGCTTCAGAACAGGGTTTAAATGTGTTTTCAGATAAGGATAGGGTAAATACTTATGTTACAGATAAGAAGTTTAATGCAATTACTTTATGGCACGTTTTAGAGCACGTAACTGATATGCCTGAAACCCTATCATTTTTTAAAAACAAATTAAATAAAGATGGAGTATTAATTGTTGCTGTTCCTAATCATGCTTCTTACGATGCAGCATATTATAAAGAATTTTGGGCGGCTTATGATGTTCCAAGACATTTGCATCACTTTGATATAAAGTCTATGACTTCCTTAGTTGAACAAGCAGGGTTTAAATTACAAGAAACAAAACCCATGAAGTTCGACAGCTTCTATGTAAGTATGCTTAGTGAGAAGTACAAAACTGGATCGGTAAATTTACTGAAGGCTTTTTGGATAGGATTAAAATCAAACCTGAAGGCAAAAGATACTCACTCCTACTCTAGTACCATTTATGTATTCAGACATAAGTAAGTAGGATTAATTAAACATTAAAAAGCCCCAAGTAAATATACTTGGGGCTTTTTGTTTTAATTTAGTTTACTGATTTGGGCTGAATTAAGAATTGTGCTGATAAACAATTAAGATTAACAATACAATGATGATTTTATAATTGCTTTGCTTTCGCTTCGTTTTCTATTCGGATTTCCTCTTCAATTTCTTTCTTCCGTTTTTCCTCGTCAAGTTTAGCTTGCTTTTCACGCTTAATTCGTGCGAGCTTTTCAGCATGGTTATTTTCAGCTATGTGTTTTGTTCTAATACCACTAAAATAATCTCTCGTTGTGACGATGACAACGCCATTTACAGCATCCCCATATTGGGCAGGTAAGCCTCCTGTAATAATAGATAGATTGTCAACCGCCAGCATCGTTATACCTGTTAAGTTCGGTGTTCTTACACCATCTACAATTAAAGCAGTTGATTCCGCTCTTCCACCACGCACATGCATATCGCCATTAGCATCCTGCGAAACATCCGAAGCGATATTTGTTAATGCCCCCTTGATGTCATTTCCATTTTTCGGCATATTTCTTAATGCTGTGCCATCTATTGATTTTATGGTTATCATAGTATTATCAACAATTGGTTTAATGTAGGTATCTTCAATTATCACAATAGAGGTTGTGTTTAAAGAAACATGCATATCAACGTAACTTGTTCTATCTGGGCCAACATCAACTTTACTTACTCTTTGTGTGGAAAACTCCATGCTTTGTGCTAACACCTCATACTGACCTGGGTCTAATGGTTTGTAAGTGTATTTTCCATTTTCATCAGTTTGTGTCCCGCCGATTAATGCTCCGCCTTGAGTAATTTTAATAGTGGCACCATATACAGGCTCACCTTCGTTGTTAATAATTTGCCCCTTAATTGTTCCATAAGAAGATTGTGCACTTACTTGTATTCCGCCAATGGCTATAATTCCAGCAATTATAATTTTTTTAAGATTTTTCATAATGTATAATTTTAAAAGGTTAATGATTTGATTTAAGATTGCAATCTTTAGCTATAAGACGCCTAACAAAATAGTTTCCATAAAATATTTTTTATAAAGAAACTATCAAAGGATAAAACTTATTTTTATGGAAATCAAAAATAGACGCGTCTAATAAATAGTTATGTGGCTTTTTAAGAAAAAAGAATATTTAAGCGATGACGAATTACTGAAGCGCTATAAACAAACTGGCAATAAAGAACTATTTGCGGATTTGTTTAAAAAGCACGTAACGGTAGTTTACGGTACCTGCTTATTTTATTTACAAAATAAAGATGAGGCGCAAGATGCAACCATGCTGTTGTTTGAAAAATTAATGATTGATATTAATAATAGAGAGATTGATAATTTTAAGGGTTGGCTAAGTTTTGTTGTTCGAAATCACTGTATTTCCTTAATTCGGAAACAAAAATCACAAACAAAAAACGTAAAATCATACCATGAATTTGAATATCAAGATGCAAATTTTGAAACAGAAGAAGCGATTAATAGAGTAGGGGACGAGCAGTTATTAGAACAAATGAAAAACTGTTTGCCAAAACTAAAAGAGGCACAGCGCGTATGTGTAGAATTATTTTACTTGAAAAATAAAAGTTACCAGGATATCGCCAATGAAACAAGCTATTCGTTGAATGAGATAAAAAGCTATATCCAAAATGGAAAACGAAATTTGAAATTATTAATTGAAGAACAATCCCGCAATAAACATGATTAATATAAATGATATAAACAAGCAAAATTCCTTGTCAAATGCTGAAAAACAAGCGTTTGAGAAAAAAATGCAACAAGACGAGTTAAGTTATTTATCTTCTGTTGCTTTTGAGCAATTTGCTGTAAATCAGATAGATATAAATAAACTACATCATTTAATCGATGAAAAATCAAAGTCGAGTTTTAATCAATTCAGCACAGTATTTATTTCTGTATTATGTGGGTTGTTAATAGGTGTTTCTGTGTTTTTTGTAATTTTTCAGAAAAACAAAATTCATCCTTCCGTATATCAGCAATTCCTAGAAGAGCCAAAAAGTATAAATAACTCGAACAAGGCTTTAAATACTGAAGACACAATTTTTCCAATAATTTCAAATCAAGAAAAGGTGAATAATGAAGAGCATTTTAAAATCAATGAAAATGCTGTTAATATTGAGAAAACAGAGGAAATTCCGGAAACACTTCCTACAAAACAAGGATCATTAAATGCTTTGGAAATAGAAGAAAATCAGGAGTTGATTTTGCAATTTATACCAAACGCACCCGTGGTGTTTATAAATAATATGAAAGTAACGAATTACAGATTGTATTATTTTAAACGCAATGAGGGCGTCAATTTAGCTATAAACACAGGTGTTTCGGCACAATATGAAAATGGTTCAAATATAGAACGCGCTATATTAAATAAAAATTCGACCTATTTTGCACACAAAATTATTCAAAGAGCGATGCGTTTGTTCGATAATAAATACTTCGTGGACTGTATAGAAGAACTTAATTTGTTATATGATTATAATAAAGATGATGCAAATGCCCAGTTCTATTTGGGATTATGTTATTATCATTTGGGAAAATATGCTTTAGCGCAATCTTTTTTTAATAAAAATTTAGATAATGTCATCAATATTTTTCATCAAGAATCGGAGTTTTATGAAGCAATGTGTTTATTAAAAACAAATCAACCCGAGCTTGCAAATGCCCAATTACAAAGGATTGTAGATAACAAGGGGTTTTATAGTGAAAGAGCAAAAGAGGTTTTGTCTAAATAAGAACAAATAAAAAGTTGAGTCGAATATTTTTTTAATTTTGAGTTAGATTTATTAATAGCAATCTATAACCAATGACAAACGCCGTTCGATTAGATTCTTATTTATGGGCTATTAGAATGTACAAATCACGTTCGATGGCTAGTGATGCAATTAAGAGTAATAAAGTAAAATTGAACGATGTGGTAATTAAACCGGCGCATCTTGTAAAGATAGGGGAGCGCTATACCTTATCGTTTCCTCAAGGCGTAAAAAAAATTGTAGAAGTTACGGGATTGATTGATAAACGCCAAAGTTACGAGGTCGCTCTCAAAAACTACATTGATCATTCGCCACCTATAGATAAGATCCAAACCTTAGATGATGTGTTTTTTAATGTTAATATTAAGCGCGACAAAGGGGCCGGAAGACCTACTAAGAAAGACAAACGAGACATGACCGATTTTGGTTGGGAATAGAAGTTTTTAAATTTAAAAAGGCGAAAATCAAATCAAAACAGTATTTTCGTCAAAAAATAAAAACCATGAAAATAAAAACCACATTAGTAATTATAATAACCGCAGCGTCTATTATTTCTTGTGACAAAACATATACTTGTTCTTGCAGAACAGTTCTTAATGAACCAGGATACTCTTCAAGTACATATAGAGATGATGCTTCTCCATATACTGCAACAATGAGTAAAAGTGAAGCGCAGGCGGCTTGTAATGATAAAAAAGCGTCTCTAGATGAATCGTATAAAAATCTTTTTTCTAATAATGGACTTTCACCTAATTCTAATAGTGTAACTGCAACGACAACATGTGATTTAAAATAAATTAAAACAGAATTATATTAAGCCACTTTTTAAGTGGCTTTTTTGTTTGAAATATATGGATAAACATTTAGATAATTTTTTTCTAACCGTTCCAGAGCCTTATCAATCGGCTCTGTTATACTTGCGCCACTTCTTTATTGAAGAAATGGATTTGCAAGAAAGTTGGAAATTTAATACACCTTTTTATTATTATAATGGAAAGTGGTTTGGTTATTTATCGTATAGTGAAAAACGTCACCACGAAATTTATGTCGGGTTTATAAAAGGCTATAAAGTCACACATAAAAAGCTATTAAGCGAAGGGCGTAAACAAATAAAAGTATATCGTATAGATGCTACAAAAGATATTAACGCTATAGAATTAACGAAAATAACGAAGTTGCTTAAAGCCCAATATTAAAGCCGATTTGAATGATTGGGTTTCGGTATGGAGAATAAGGACCTTGATTGACATTATAAAAAATAGCAGCGACAAAGGCTCCTTTATCTGAAAAGGCTTGTCGATAACCGGCTCCAATTAATAGATTATCAACCCATCGGCGGGAATCAGGAAAAGGAGATGCATAATCTGGAACGCTTAATTTATCCCAACCAACTTGCGCAAATACATTATCTAAAATCATATAACGCGCAAAAGCGTTGGCGCCATAAACAGTAGACACATAGCGGGTACCATAATAGGATTGACTATAATAGTTATAAGTTCCACCAACACCTACCGATAGTTTTTTATTTATTTTGCAACCAATTAATGGTTGTAAGCTAATATAGGTAACTGATCCGAAAGAGGCGCCCACATTGCC
>JANYGR010000136.1 GCA_025359355.1 Bacteroidota bacterium
CACACGACCAGTGCCTGTCATGCAAATTCATGGAACTTCTGATGCAACAGTGCCTTATACAGGTAACTTATCACAAGGTATGGTTCCAATTGACTCTGTAGTAAAATATTGGGTAACTAAAAATAATTGCAATCCTACGGCTGCCTTTAATAATGTGCCAAACACAAGCACTACTGATAATTGCACTGCCGAACATTATGTATACAGCGGAGGAAATTTAGGTAGCTCGGTTGAATTTTATAAAATTATTGGTGGTGGACATTCTTGGCCAGGCGCTCCTTATAATATTCCGGGCATCAATACTAATCAGGATTTTACGGCATCTAAGGAAATCTGGCGTTTTTTCAATCAATACAATTTAGCATCATTAACAAGTATTGCAGACGTTGAAAAACAAAATTTAGCTATTTCCATTTATCCAAACCCTGCAAACACTGTTTTACACCTTCGTGTAGATAAGGAAACAAGCCTTGTAAGCATCCATATTACGGACGTATTAGGAAACATTGTATTAACCGAAACACCTGAAAATACTACCATTAACATCCAAAACTTGCAAGCAGGCATTTATTTTTTAACTGTAAAAAATAATGCTAACCAAATTGCGAACCTTAAATTTATTAAGGAGTAGTTCTATACTTAAATGAATTGTTGTTGTAGAGTAATTAAATCATGGCTACAAGTCTGCGACGACAAGATGTTATTGCCTGTTAGCTCACAGCTTAAACTTTAGTCAGCTTAAAAACGTCAACAAATGTATCTTTGAGTTCGTTTTTTGCGGCTTGACCGTAATATCGTGCACCGATTGGCAGAATAAAAAACAAAATAAAAATACCAACTATTACTTCGATAAGATCATTTGTTGGATGAAAGATTATTGAATATAGTAATAATAAAGCGAACAATGGTGGAATAATTGTCCAAACGTACAACTGTGGATTCGGTTTCACAGTAATATCAACAATTGTTTTTTCTGCATCTGAATATATTTTACATTTCAGTTTTGTTGAACCGCTTGAACCTGATTTTGATGAAACCAAAGAAATTTTTTTTGTTATTTGAAACTCACTTTCGGAAGTAAATCCTCCAGTTAAATTAATTGAAAAGTCATACCATTTATTGTCAAAAAGTGTCTGCAGTTCTGATTTGAAATCCACAATAGACTTTGAAGAATGGAAAATGTATTTATCAGTCTTTAAATGTCGAGGAATGAATTTCATGTCTAAAAGTTGCCTTAACGGTTTTAAGCTAGAACTTGTGCGGATTTGAAACACTGTCTACCGAAACGTTTGTTTAAAGATACTATGTTTCTGCGCATTTGCAAAGCAAAAATAAATGTCTTTCGCAGAACGACCGCTTTTACAAAAGCTTGTGCTTCTCCGCATAAGTTTTAGCATATATGTATAAGTTGGTCGGCACACATAGTTAAGCTTCGTTGTTTGGCCACTTCATCTGATAAGGTCCTATGTCTTGATAGTCTAGTGGAATATCAGGTAACCATTTATAAGGAAGCGCATCTTCTTTTTTTATCTGAAGTAGGTCATATAATTCTTGTTCGTCAGTGGAATACCATGCTCGCTCTTTGTCGACATATATTTTGACGGTATCTCTTTCTAAGAAGTCGAACGTATGTGTGTTGATTTCAAAATTTGCTTCGCAGGTAATTCCATTTTTAAATATTATTGTTCCAGCACAAACATAATATCTTCCATCCATTGGTATTTTGTCTCCTTGTAATGGAGAAGCAGAACATGGTCCAACACGCACTTGCGCTGTCCCTTTACTTTGGAAGGAAATAGGAACTCCATATTGTTCGATGTCTTTTAGTCTTATTGGCATTGTTTACATTTTGGTCAAGCTGGCTTACTTATAACTTATCACTAATCGCTATAAATATACGAAAACATAGGTCAATCTTGCATCACTTTGTTCATTAAGCGTCTTAATTAGCTGTTTACAACTGCTTATTATTTAGTGCAGTTATTAACGCTAACCGTTGCCTACCAAGGGGTCTTTTTTCTTTTTAAAAACCTATTAACAATGTTTTTCTATTGCAAATAAAATTCACACTTTTGGGTTTTAGAAAACCCTTTCTAAAAACGTATGCAACTTAAATATCAAACCAAACCCAAAGCCATTTTATTATTAGAAGATGGAAAAATTTTTGAAGGCAAAGCTGCTGGAAAAATAGGTACTACTACTGGCGAAATCTGCTTCAACACTGGCATGACAGGCTATCAAGAAATTTTTACAGATCCTTCTTATTTCGGACAAATTGTTGTGATGAACAACGTGCATGTTGGTAATTATGGTATTGAAGCTTCGGAAGTAGAAAGCGACAGTATCAAAATTTCAGGCATGATTTGCAAAAAATTCAACGATGGTTTCTCTCGTAAACGTGCGCAACAATCTTTACAAGATTATTTTATAAAAGATGGCATTGTTTCTATCAGCGATGTGGATACACGTGCTATTGTTCGCTATATTCGCGATAAAGGCGCTATGAACTGCATCATTTCTTCAGAAAACACAGACATCGATGCCTTGAAAGCCTTGCTAGCAAAAGTTCCTAAAATGGAAGGTTTAGAGCTATCTTCTAAAGTTGCTACCAAAACACCTTATGAGTTTGGCGAATCAATTTCTAAATACAAAGTAGCTGTAATGGACTTTGGTGTTAAGAAAAACATTTTACGTTCCTTAGCTCAAAGAGATTGCTTTTTAAAGGTATTCCCAATGAAAACATCACTAAAAGATATTTTAGCTTTTTCTCCAGACGGTATTATGTTAAGCAACGGCCCTGGAGATCCAGGCGTGATGAAAGAGGAAATTGCTTTAATAAAACAATTGGTTGATACTGGGATTCCCATTTTTGGTATCTGCTTAGGTCATCAATTATTAGCCGAATCTCAAGGGATTTCAACCTATAAAATGCATGCCGGTCACCGTGGAATTAATCATCCGGTAAAAAATATCATTACTGGTAAATGTGAAATTACCTCTCAAAATCATGGTTTTACAATCAATGTAGACGATATCACTAAAAACGATCAAATAGAAATTACACACGTTAATTTGAATGATAAAACCATTGAAGGAATTCGTATCAAAAACAAACCTGTATTTTCGGTACAATACCATCCTGAGGCTTGCCCTGGGCCATTAGATTCTCGTTATTTATTTGATGACTTTGTGACTAATATCAAAACGTCTAAAAAATAAAATGTCTTTTCACTAAATAAAAAAATCCCTCAATATTATGTACTGAGGGATTTTTTTAATCTTTATTTTTTTAATTAGAGAGTAATTCTCCTTTGTGAAATTTTTCAGTTTTAATTACATTTCCCTTGTCGTCGTAATAGGTCCAAGTATCTTCTTTTTGGTAATCACCCATTTCTTTACGTAAGTACATAGTTCCTTCCTCTTTCAAACGACCATTTTCGTAAAATTCTTTTTTGATGTACTTCTTCGATTTCTTGTCTACTAATTCAAACATCGAAGATGGATTACCATTTTCATAATAAGAATTACGTTTGTATAAGAACTCAATGTCCTTATCGTTTTCTTCTATATATTCAGGAGTTCCATTTCTAAAAAAATCATATTGATTTTGAGTATTACCCTCAAAGTAATCAATATTAGAGCGCACTTTACCGTCTTCATAAAATATTTCCATTTTACTACGACGAGGATCGCTACTTGTGTAATTTCGTTCTACCTGACCATTTTCGTAAAAGTTTTTAAATATTTTAATCAATCCGTCTACATAATATCCTTTGTGTAATATTTTTCCACTCACGTAATAATCTTCTTGCCAGCCTTGTGCATTATAGCCATCCTTCGTGTACCTCAACGAATCGCCACCAATACCCTGCACCAGTTTATTAAAAATAACGATGCCATAATCCGAATCGGTAACCTCAGCAGGCGTATAGCGTTTTAATTGCGGTACCTGATTGGCGAAACGTTGCGAAAAAGCAGTGTTCGAAAAACATACTAGCAATATAATAAATAGTGTTTTAAAAAAAATCATAATAATCAAATGATATGCAAATTAATAAAAATAACCAAGATACAAAAACAAATATTAGTGTTTCCCAGACTCTGCCAAATAGCGTTCTGCATCCAAAGCACCCATACAACCACTTCCTGCAGCCGTAACTGCTTGACGGTATGTTTTATCAGCACAATCACCTACAGCAAATACACCAGCTATATTAGTTTTTGTAGAACCAGCGATTACATCTAAATAACCCAACTCATCCATTTTTAATTGTCCTTTAAAAATATCGGTGTTTGGTTTATGACCAATAGCTACAAAAAAACCTGTTACATTTAAAGTGCGTAATTCGTTAGTTACATTGTTTTTCACAACCACACCTTCAACCATTTCTTTACCCAATATATCGTGAGTTTCGCTATTATAAACCATTTCAATATTCTCTGTATTTTTCACACGGTTCTGCATTGCTTTACTGGCGCGCATTTCGCCTTTACGAACAATCATGTACACTTTTTTACAAAGTTTAGATAGGTAAGTAGCCTCTTCTGCGGCAGTATCACCTGCTCCAACAATGGCTACGTCTTGTCCTTTGTAAAAGAAACCATCGCAAACGGCACAAGCAGAAACTCCACCTGCATTCATACGTAAACGTGTTTCATTTTCTAAGCCTAACCATTTTGCCGAAGCACCAGTAGATATAATAACAGTATCCGCTGTAATTTCAATGTTCTCATCAATCCATATACGCTTAGGAGAGGCGTTTAAATCAGCTTTAGTAGCCAATCCAAAACGAACCTCTGTGCCAAAGCGCTCTGCTTGTGCTTTTAAGTCTTCCATTAATTCAGGTCCTGTAATTCCTTTAGGATAACCAGGGAAGTTATCTACCTCAGTAGTTTCAGTTAATTGTCCGCCTGGTGTTAAGCCTGTGTATAAAATGGGTTTTAAATCGGCACGAGCTGCATAAATAGCAGCTGTGTAGCCAGCGGGACCAGAGCCTATGATAAGGCATTTGATATGTTGTGTAGTTGATGACATCGTTGTTGTTTTTTGAAAAACGAAAGTACTATTATTTAACTAATAGATATTGACTTTTTACTCACAAACAACTCACTAAATGGGTGAGATATGGTATTCACAACCTCGAGAATAATCACGGATACTTTACTAATAATTATAGTAATTACTTCATAAAATATACATGATACCGACATTTAGTTTTGTCTAATAATTTGTAAATATTTTTTATAGAGATCAAGTACTCTGTATCTGCCATTTTTATCTACGGAACGAGCATTATCGAACCAAACAGTATTTTTCATCTCTTTCTCTCCAGCTAGTAGATCTAAGAATACTTTATTGTCCTTAAAGCATTCTTTAAGTCCATTTGTAGTTAACGTATATATTGGAGAATCTAAATTTATGCTGAATGCAGAATGCGTATATTTACCTGTAGAATATAAATAAATGACCATCTCATCATATTGAACTATAACTTGATCAAAAAAACCGTTACCCCACAATCTAACTGTGGAATAACACTCTTGCTCATCAGCGCGTCTCCAACCCCAAATAGAGTCAAGCGGAAACTCGATATTTTTACCAAATTTACGATTTAGAATGAATTTATTTTTACCACTATTAATTTTATAAGGAAAAGGAAAATCCCTTAACGAATCAATAACTAAACCATGAGAGAAAACATCACTTGATTTAAAAAAAACCTCAATTACATCATATGATTTAGGTCGCTGAAAAGAATAATGAGATTTATCATTAAAGACAAATGCAACATTTTGAATTTTTATATATTTAGGTTTATAATGAAAATGTTTCTGCCAAATACTACTGTCAGCAATAGCTATTTGAGTTTTACAACTGTCCCATGTGAAATAAATAAAATTATCCAAAATTGAATATCTTCCAAAAGAAAGCCATGATTTTTCATATTCTTGGCAATAATATTCAAATGAACTATCAGAATTAAATATAATTCGTGCACCTACATTTTCTCCCTGAAAGTTATATTGGTTAGAAAAACCTGGTGCTCTAGAAAAAAAACTATGCATAGCGATTTTATTTTTACAAAATGGTGCTTGTCCCAAAACAAACGAAGGACTTAGGCAACATACAATGCTTAATACACAGAAATATTTTTTTATAATATTCATTCTACTTTTTTATAAATAATGTAACATACAAACGCTTTCTCATTCTTAATGAGCCGTCCGTATTGCATTTAACAATTATTCTATACCCATTAGTTTCTTTATCAAATATAAAAAACATTTGTCATCAATAATCCCAAAAAGAAGCCAAGGACTCTTTTATATCATTCATCAACGAATTAAACAATCCTTCGTTTAAAACATTTTGAGTATGCACCTCAAAACCATTGGCTTTGCCTTATTTTTAAAGACTATAAGCCATGGCAACAACTAAAAATAAATTCAGAGAAAAACCCGTAGATGAAGTGAAAGCTTCTGAAACTGCTCACTCTAAAAATGATATTGAAGAAACCGTTTCTTCAACCACTAAAAACAAACCTAAATCGGCTAAAAATGCTACTACCAAAGCCGAAACCAAAAAACCAATTACCGAATCTAAAGTATCGTTATTGGAACGTTGGAACAAAACGGTGAATGTGTATCAAGACGAACGCACCCAAAAATTGATTGGTTTAATTTTAATCTTAGCCGGTATTTACTTATTCATTGCCCTTTTATCCTACATTTTCACGTGGGATAAAGATCAGGATAAAGTATTAGCACCTCTTTCCGAATTATTTGCCATCGAAACCAAAGTATATAATTGGTTAGGTAAAATAGGCGCGCTTGTGTCGCATTTGTTTATGTACAAGGGTTTTGGCGTAGCTTCCTTTATTTTAGTACCTGTGTTTATCATTTACGGATTACAAAAAGTATTGAATAAACAAATTACCAAACCATCCTTGTTTACTGCTAAATGGCTATTTATGATGGTTTGGTTAAGTTTAACCTTAGCCTTTTTATTTCACGATAAATTGTTTTTTCTAGGTGGCGGTTATGGTTATATTTTAAATCAACAATTAGGAAATTATGTGGGAACCGTTGGTACAGTTGCTGTTTTAGCGTTTTCGATGTTAGCCTTTTTAGTATTAAGTATCAACTTATCGTTCCGTGTAACTAAAGACGTGATACCTAATGCAGATGGAGAAGATATCATTGAAGAAGAATTAAAATCTACTGCTAACGACCTTAACCCACATGCATCAACCGTTTTTGAACAAGAGCCTTCATA
>JANYGR010000141.1 GCA_025359355.1 Bacteroidota bacterium
TGCAATGGCTAATACATCTTCGCCATTTAAAATATTTGGAATGGCTTTAAACTGAATATCAGTAGGGCGTTTGAAGCCTAACTCTGCTAAACTTGTTTTTATTTCTGGAATGATATGGTAATCTTCAAATTTCATGTTCTCTTATGTTGCTTGTGTTTATCCTATTTTATTAAAGTAATACATCAATAACTGATATTGCTTTTGGTAATCGTATGTAAAACTTTCTGAAGTATATTCTTGATGCGAAGCTTGTGTTAAGCTATCAAATTGGTTTAATATAGGGTGTATGTTTTCGGCATCCATGTGCTTAAGTAATAACGCTTTATTGTTTTGCAATAAACGATTGATCTCAAATACCGATTTACGAGTGTTTTCGTTGTTTAAGTTTTGTATTTCATTAATTATATCGTGTATGTTCATGCCTTTTTTATCACTTGTAAAACTACTCAATTCCTTTGACTATTTTTGAAATAAAACATACATTTGATTGGAGCTGAAAAGACTCAAAATTCAAGGTATAATCCACTATAATTAAGCCCATGCAAGAAACAATTAAGAGTGTTTTTAGAGCTCAGCAAATACATAAATTGGAATTACGTAAAACATCAACGGAAGTTCGAATTACAAAACTTAAAATGTTAAAGCGAGCAATCGAGGCTGTTGAGGAAGATATCTACCAAGCCTTAGAAACAGACTTACGAAAAAGTCGTTTTGAAACTGCCGTTACCGAATTATTATTTACCTATGCTGAAATTGATTTTGCAATTAAACATTTGGAAGAATGGATGGAGCCTATTGAGGTTAGCAAAACAATGAGTAATGTATTTTCTACTAACAAAATATATTACGAACCTAAGGGCGTTTGTTTAATCATTGCTCCTTGGAATTACCCTTTTCAATTAATCATGAGTCCTTTGATTTCTGCTATTGCTGCAGGAAATTGCGTCATGTTGAAACCATCTGAAATGAGTAGTGCTACTGCAAAAGTGATCCATACATTAATTTCAAAGCAATTTAATCCGAACGAAATTGCTTGTTTTGAAGGCGATGTGGGTGTTTCAACAGTATTATTAGAATTACCCTTTGATCATATTTTTTTTACAGGAAGTACTGTTGTTGGAAAAGTGGTGATGCAAGCTGCCGCTAAAAACTTAACATCAGTAACGTTAGAACTCGGTGGTAAATCTCCCGCAATTGTAGATGCTACAAGCGACCTAAAGAAAGTTGCTAAAAAAATTGCTTGGGGTAAGCTTGTTAATGCAGGGCAAACGTGTATTGCACCTGATTATGTATTAATTGATGAAACACTTGAAGCTGATTTTATTACCTATTATAAAGAGGCTGTTTTAACGATGTATTTTAATGCTGCTGGAGAAATTAATAAAGAATCTTACGGAAAAATTATTAATGAGAGGCAGTTTAAACGATTAACGGATTTAATGAAAGATGCAGTATTCGCAGGAGCTAAATTAGCTTGGGGTGGAGAAAGTAACGAACAAGACCTTACTATACTTCCTTCTATTTTAAAAAATGTGACAGCGGAAAATCCAATTATGCAACAAGAAATATTTGGACCTATTTTACCAATAATTACATTTAAAAAAATAGAAGAAGCGATTGATTTCATCAATGCAAAAGACAAGTCCTTAGCACTCTATCTTTTTAGTAATAATCGTCATAATCAAGAACAAATATTGACTTCAACAAGCTCTGGCGGCGTATGTATTAATGATGTTTTAGTACACATTAGTAATCCGAATTTACCTTTTGGTGGCGTTAATAGCAGTGGAATGGGGAGCTGCCATGGTATATTTGGTTTTAAAAATTTCTCACACGAACGAGCTGTTGTATTTCAATCGAAGTTTGGGTTAACAAAATTTGTTTATCCTCCTTATCAAAAAAAAGGAGGTCTTTTAAAGTGGTTAAAAAAATTGATGTAGTGGGGTTAAAACAAAAGAATTGAATTTTGATTACATCGTAAGTTTTTTAATGTTTGTAATGATAAAAACAAGTTTTGCAATTGATTAAAAAAAATTAGCTTTGTTAGTATACATTTCTTGAATTATGATTTTTAATAAAACTAGAATTCATATCATATAAAAAATGTATGTATTATTATATGGAATCAATTAGCGCTTTCGAAA
>JANYGR010000170.1 GCA_025359355.1 Bacteroidota bacterium
ATTTACAAGACTTCCTAATCGCACTTGAAAATGATCCATAATACCATCAAATGGAGCTCTGATTTCAGTGAATTGTAAATGCGTTTGTGCTAACATTAACTCTGCTTTCGCCTTATTTAATTTAGCTTTAGCTAAAGCTAAATCGTTATCAGATAAAAATGTAGTGTCTCCCAACGAATTAGCTTTAGCTAAAGCTAAATTAAATAAGGCGAAAGCAGAGTTATCATTAGCCCAAACGCATTTACTGTTTACTGAAATCAGAGCTCCATTTGATGGTATTATGGATCATTTTCAAGTGCGATTAGGAAGTCTTGTAAATGAAGGTGATTTATTAACGACTCTTTCTGATAATAGCGAAATGTGGGTTTATTTTAATGTTCCAGAAGCTGAATACTTAAATTATAAAACAAACGTAACAGAAGAAAATATGCTTAAAGTAAATCTGTTAATGGCTAATAACCAAGTGTTCAAGTATTCAGGAGTAGTTAAAACAATTGAAGCCGATTTCAATAACGAAACAGGAAATATTGCATTCAGGGCAACATTCCCTAACCCAGACAAACTATTAAGACATGGAGAAACGGGTAATGTAGAAATGACTATTCCTCTTAGAAACGCAATCATTATTCCACAAAAAGCAACTTATGAAATTCTAGAAAAGAAATTCGTTTTTGTAGTTGATAAAAATAATATAGTTCACTCTAGAGAAATTACGATTGCTTCTGAAATGCCTGATTTATATGTTATCAAAGACGGATTGTCTGAAAATGATAGAATACTTTTAGAAGGTATCCGTAAGGTAAAGGAAGGCGACAAAATTGAATATGAATATGAGAGTCCAAAAACAGTACTACCAAAATTAAAGGTGTATGTTGAATAATTTAACTATTAAAACTAAAAAACATGTTCAGTAAATTCATTCAAAGACCAGTACTCGCCATAGTCATATCGCTTGTGATTTTATTTATAGGCACGCTGGCTATTAAAACATTACCTACATCACAATTCCCTGAGGTTGCTCCTCCAGTGGTAATGGTGAGTGCATCTTATCCAGGTGCCAGTGCTAAATCATTAGCCGAATCAGTTATTATTCCTTTAGAACAATCTATTAATGGAGCATGGGGCATGCGTTATATGACCTCCGATGCTACGAGTGCAGGAGAGGCTAATATTCAAGTCGTATTTAACCCAGGTACAGATATTAATCAAGCCTTAGTACAAGTTTCTAACCGTGTACAACAAGTAACTAATAGATTACCAATATTGGTTCAACGAGAAGGAGTTGTAATTACTCCTGTAATCCCAAGTATGTTGTTGTATGTTAACTTATACAGTAAGGATAAGAATGCAAATATGAAATTCTTATTTAACTATGCGGGTGTTAACATGGTTCCAGAACTACAACGTATCAATGGTATCGGGCAAGTTAGAATATTAGGAAGTAGACAATATGCAATGCGTGTGTGGTTAAATCCAGATCGTATGCGTGCATACAAAGTTTCACCTGATGAAGTAATGGAAGCCTTAAGCGATCAAAGTATCATTGGTAAACCAGGTCGTATTGGAAGAGGTGATAGTAAACAAGCAGAAGCGCTAGAATATGTATTAGCTTACACCGATCGTTTTAATGAACCAAAGCAATATGAAAATGTGATCATCCGTTCAAATTCAAATGGAGAAAACCTTCGTTTAAAAGATGTAGCAACAGTTTCATTAGGTAGTGAATATTATGATATTTATTCCAGTATGAATGGAAACCCTTCTGCTGCCTTAGTATTAAAGCAAACATACGGAAGTAATGCTAGTGAAGTAATTGAAAAAGTAAAAAGTAAATTAGACGAACTGAAGAAATCATTTCCTCCTGGAATGGATTATGAAGTTAGTTACGACGTTTCCAATTTCTTAGATGCTTCTATCGAAAATGTGGTTCACACATTAAGAGATGCCTTCATTTTGGTAGCATTAGTTGTGTTTATTTTCTTAGGAGATTGGCGTTCAACGTTAATTCCTACACTCGCCGTGCCAATTTCATTAATTGGAGCCTTCTTTTGTATGCAATTATTTGGACTAACCATAAACATGGTAACATTGTTTGCCCTTGTATTAGCAATTGGTATTGTGGTAGATGACGCCATTGTCGTCGTCGAGGCTGTTCATGCCAAGATGGAAGAAGAACATCTCTCGCCTTATAATGCCGTACGAAAAGTTATTGGTGAAATTAGCGGAGCTGTAATTGCCATCACTTTATTAATGGTAGCCGTGTTTGTTCCCGTATCATTTATGTCGGGTCCTGTTGGTACATTCTATCGTCAGTTCTCTATTACAATGGCGTCTGCTATTGTGCTTTCAGGTGT
>JANYGR010000217.1 GCA_025359355.1 Bacteroidota bacterium
GAGTTTACAAGTAAATGTAAAAGATTTGTTATCAAACTTATACCACAACCGTGGTGTAGTGGAAACGTTATTTGGACAACGCGATCAAATAACCGTAAACGAATTATTAAGTAGAGAAGATATTAGCGAAGATCAATACCGAAAACTCGTATCGTTAGATATCTTGTATGAATATGAAAACATCGTGAGCTTAAACGATGCCGTCGTAGCTATGTTTGAAGACTTTATGGAAATAGGCGAAGTAACGCCAGGCTTCATCAACGACTATATCAACGAACTCAAACGTTATATTAATTTCTACCAAGATGCTCGCGAGATGCGCTTCTTGCGTAGTATCAAAAAATATTTGAAGCGTATTAATTCAACATTAACTCGTGAAATTATTAAGCTTCAGAAAAATGTAGATGATACTTACAAAAATGAAAGTAACTACCGCATTAAGCTTCAAAAGCTGGAAGACTATAGAGAAAAACGAGATTCCATTATACAGTTTATCAAAAAAACAAGTGAGGTAATTGATGAATCAAGAGCAATGTTCAATTTAACGAATGACTCCGAATTATTTGGTATCGTTGCTTCTTTAAGAATAAGTTTAATTGAAAATTTAGATTTCTTAATTGAAATTCAAACGGACATCACTGACTTTATTAATAAAATTCAGTTCCAATTAGACGTATACAAAAAAGCGCAACAACTCAAAGAAATCAAGGATCATGGAGCATTGCATTTCAAAACTAATTTCAGAGAAATTGTAAGCGGCATCAACACACTCAAACACAACGGACACAAAACACCTAAAACAAAAATCCATATTGATTTCTTGTATAGCGATGATGGTCATGTATTGTGTAAACGTATTGCAGAGAAGTACAAAATTACTCGCCTAATGGTGCGTGGCTTGGCAGATAAAATGCCTGGGAACTTTAAAGACAAAGGATTAGAACAACAAATAAAATTAGATACAGAAAAATTAGTAGAGCGTTTTTTAACTCAATCGAAAGCAAATTTATTTGAGTATTTAATTGATTACAAATTCCCCAAAGCTATTGGTACTGTTACGTTTGAAGATAGACTGTCGTTATTCGTAGAGATTGCAATGGAATATCAAAATCAATTGGATTTTAAATACCGCCTACAATATTTCGATTATACCTTAGGTGATGATGTCAAAAAACGTTTAGGCTATACATTGATATTGCCAATGAAGGAAAAAGCAAAAAAAGAAAAAGCTAAATAATATATCCCTTATGGGTATTAAAATATAAAACATGGAAGACACGATTAACTTCAACTTACCAAAACAAACACACGATATTTTTGCAGTAATGGCTCGTGGTAATTTTATTTCCAGCAATGGCAGTAAAGACGGGATGAATCGCTTGTACGACGTTATCAATAATCCTGATAATTTTGATAGACTCCAAGCTTATTTTAACGTGATACGTTACAACATAGAGCGTGGAAATAACTTCTTTTACTTTTCTAAATTAGGTGAACCAAACAGTGAACTTGAAAAAAAATTAGAACGTTTTGAACGTTATATCGACATCATTGATTTATTCGCTAGTATGGATAATAAAATTGGTATCGGTAGTCGTTTCCGTCCGGGAGAGATTTCAGAAGAGTGTAATGCAAACGTACGATTGAAACAAAAATTACAAAAAATTCCGTTGTATCGCTCAGAAACCTTGCACAACAAGGTTCGCGAGATATGTGATTTAATGAGTCGTGATTCATTTTTAGAATTAGAAGACGAAAAATCTGAATCTTATAAAGTACTGGATTCATACTCTTACCTATTGGATGTAATTAATTCAGTAGCAATTTATGAGGATACATCTTTAGGTGGTGGCGATGATACACAAGGATTAGTTTATAATTAAAATCGTTCTCTTATCTAATAACTATAATTAAAAATAATGATAATAAAAAAACTACTATGTATTTTGAGTCTGGCTATTGCTGGGTTATCGGTTGCTCAAACCAAATACTCAACAACGTCTGATGATTTTAATAATTACCATTCAACTGTATCAGCAGCAGAACGTATGTTTAAAAACGATTCGTTATTACAAGCGTATGCTAAATTTGACATTGCGTTTGAGAATTATAAAGGCGTAATAAATCCTTCACATTATTTTAAAGCCGCATTATGTGCTATTAAAATCAAAGAAGAATATAAAGCTTTGCACTATTTAGAGAAAGCAATTACTAACGGTTATGAAATCGACAGCAATAAATTAGCGCTAGTAGTTTTTAATAATCAAAACACTAAGCAAGAATATCTAGCAAATATTGGTAAATGGAACGCTACCCGAGACGCCTCAAGGAACACGGCTTTTGAGGGAGAACTATATGCTTATGCACCTACTCCTAATAAGTTAGCTGACTTAAAATACATTGAAGCATTAACCTATTGCAACACATGTAATAAAACGAAGACTTGTAGTAAAACAACGCCTGATTATGTTTCTAAAAATAAAATTTTAAAAGAAAGAATGAAAAGGGATTCCGTTGCGGCAGCAAAACTTTTGGCTAACATCAATCAATATGGCTTCCCTAATTTAAAAATAGTTGATAAGAAAGCCTGTGAAATAGCTCGTACTATTCTTTTAAATTATGATGCCGACAAAGCCAACGAAAGATTAGATGGCATTTTGTTTAAAGCGTTAAATGATGGCTATATCTCACCTTCTTTTTACGCACAAATTATTGATAGAAGAAATGTAAAAGCAGGGTTAAATCCTGAATTTTATGAGCCCATCACAGGTTACGAAAAAACAATTGCTGCCAGTATGGCTGGTGCCAATAATAAACGTAAAACCATCGGATTATACAATATCATATTGCCGCCAAAAACAACACAAAAACCAGTTGCAACTGCTAAAGGAGGCGTTGCGATGACTAAACCAACGGATGGAAATTTGTACGATTACTAAGAGGTAATTATAGTTCAAAAATTAAAAAAAGAAAGAAACATAGAGGAGAAAATTAAAATGGAAGACAACTGTAGAATATTAAATAGAATTGTAGAAATAAATATTGCAAACGTAAAGTATACCGACTTAGAGTTAAGTGGTAATACGTGTTTTGTAGGAACAAATAACTTTGGTAAAACATCCTTACAACGTGCGATCTTATTTTTTTATAGCGCTAATAGTCGTGGATTAGGTATCGCACCATCACAAAAACCATTTGATGAACATTATTTCCGGAATGAAAATTCATACTTGATTTATGAAATACGTACGGAAGACAAACCATTTTTTGTGATTGTTTACCGCCACAATAAATTGGTATTTCGCTTTGTAGATGCGGAATACAGCCCTGATTACTTTTTTAATGAAAATGATGAGGCGCTTAAAATGAAGGACATCGTTGCTGGTTTCGATAAGCGAGGAATCTATATTTCCAATCAAATTGATACGTTTGAACGTTACAGAAATGTATTATATGGAACTGAAACAGATAAACAATTATCTAAATTTTATTTACTAAAAGGAAATGAAAAATATCAAAACATTCCTAAATCAATTACCAACGTTTTTTTAAGTTCTAAAAGCAGTATAGATAGTCGTTTCATTAAAGATTTTATTGCGAACTCCTTAACTACTGAAAACAGTAGCATTAAGCTAGAGCAAGTAGAAAGACAATTACGTCAGTTCAACGAAAAATATTCGGATATAGAAACGTATTTGAAAAAAGAAACTCAACAACTGATTGAATTTATCGATAAAAAATACGACCAAGTTCACATGTTGAAAGGCGCACAGATGGAGATGGCTGACAAATTAGGTAGTAGCCTTCGTTATGCTGAAACACAAAATGAAACTATTATAAAAGCATCTCGCGAAAAAGAAGAAGAGATTGAAAAATTAGCAGAAGGAAACGAAGAACAAAAAACTCATTTAGAAGAAAAACAAAAAGATATACGTGAAGAGATTGGTTACTACGATAAATCCATTCGTGAAGCCAATAAAAAATTAAAAGAATATAAAGACAAAAACATTGATCAGGCAGTAGAAAAAAATGCTGAAAGAGAAAAACTACTAGTTGATTTAAATATTGCTCGTCGTGAGTATGAATCGTTAACCTCAAATGTGCAAAGCATTGAGATGAAGTATTCATCGTTGATTGAGCAATTACGTAACGATAAAACAGCTTATGTAAATAAAATTAATTCTCGCACCAGCGAAATATTTAATCATTACAACGAATTACAATTATTACAAAAAAACGAATTCAATAAAAAAGATGCTGAGTTAAAACAAAAACGCGAAGAGGCTTTAACTGATTTAAATGCAGAAGTAACCTCTAAACAAATTGAGTTCAACGAATTAAAAGCAGAAGAAAAAGTAATTCGTAATACACGTTTTTATGAAAATGAAATTAAAGCTCAAGAAACTGAATTGGCAGATTTACGAGCAATAAATTATAAAAACAAATCGGAACGTGCTATTAAAACTAACTTAGTTCAAACCAATCAAAAAGAATGGGAGAATTTAGAACAGAAATTAAAAACCGCTTCGGCCCATCAAATTCAAAAAACGAATAACGAAATCATTCGTGTAAAAAATGAAATCAAAGCCATTGAAGAAAAACTAAACGTACAACACGATGCCTTATATGGTTATTTAGAAAAAAACGTAAAGGATTGGCACACAACTATTGGTAAAGTAGTTAATGAAGATTTATTATTTAGAACTGACTTAGACCCCAAAATCATTGCTGATAAAGCGTTTTCATTGTACGGCGTTACCTTAAAATTGGATGATGTACAGGTTGTTTCAAAAACAATTGAAGAATATCAATTTGAAAAAAATGAACGCAATGCCATTATTCGTGATTTAGAA
This sequence comes from Bacteroidota bacterium, assembly GCA_025359355.1. Lineage (GTDB taxonomy): Bacteria > Bacteroidota > Bacteroidia > B-17B0 > Aurantibacillaceae > UBA4416. The sequence goes on from JANYGR010000217.1 coordinate 4,854, forward strand.
GAATCGTTAAATCAATTTCAAACCAGCAACAACGAAGAAAAAATGTTGGCTGCTGATAAATTTGGTAAGCAATTAGGTGAATTAAAAGAAGATTTAAAAGTTTTAAATTACTCGTTAGAATTAGCTGATAAACGTGAGAAAAAATTAATTCTTGAAATTGAAGATTGGAAACAACGTGCTAGCACAGAAATTGAGCAATCCTTATCTGGCAACAAACAAAAAATAAATATCATTGAAGAAGAATTAGCAATCTTAAATAAAAAGAAAAATAATTTATTAAACGATTTTAATACTCAATTTGATAAATTAAAAATATTTAATGATGAGCGTTTAGCTGATTTGAAAGGAAGACAGGAAACTGAAATCTCTGAATTAGAAGTTGAAAAGAAAAATCAAGTAAAGGAATACGAAGAAAAAGAAACACAATTAAGCTCTGAAAAGGAATCAAACTTCAAAGAAAAAGGCGTCGATAATAAAGAGATCAAGCGTATTGACTCTCGTATCAAAGAATTACAAGATGCTTTAAAAGAAATTGAACAATACTCTCAAGTAGTTAATGATTACTTGAAAGATAAGCGTGATATCTTTGATAAACTCCCTGATTTCATTCAGAAAAAAGAAGAGTATGTAAAAACAGCAAACGACTTAAGTACAGAGTTAGAAGAAATTGCCCGTAAATACAACATCAAACGTATGGAGTTGAATAAACAAAAACGTGCCTTTGATGAAGAGTTAATTGAATTTAATAATGGTATCAATTATTTCACAAAAAACTTTAGAGAAACACCTGTTTACAATAAGTATGTAGATATTATTGAGCGTGCAGAACCAAAGAAAACAAATTACTCGGTAATGGATTTGTGTACACAACTCCTTAAAAACGATTCGCACTTTAATGAGGAATATGGGGCATTTCAACGTTATGTTAATGAATTTGCAGGTAAGTTCAGATTAGAAAATCACTTTAACTTCGTTATTCGTAATGATGCGTCTCAGGGCGAATACGAACGCTTTGCGCAAAACTTACGTTCATTTATCAATGAAGCAAAAATTGAATTATCAATTGCAGAAACGGCTACTCAAATTGGATTAGTGACTGATAGTATTGCTACCAAAGTAAAAGAACTAAGCGGACAAAAAGATAAAATCCAACACATCATTACCTTAATTGCTGAAGATTTTAAAAAAGCGGAATTTGAAGAATCAAAATTAATTGAGTTCATCAAAATCAGATTGGAAGATTCGGAAAATAAAGTTTACAAATTATTAAAACGTATACAAGAATTCCGTGAAGAAAATGGGTTAGTGTATAACGAAGGATTATTTAATACTGATTTTGCAACACATAAAAATAAAGAAATTTCTAACCGTGCTGTGAAATTATTAGAGCAATTACGCAACGCTATCAAGGAACAAGAGCAAGAGGAGATTCGTTTACAAGATTTATTTGAATTACGATTCAACATTAAAGAAGGAATGAATGAAACTGGCTGGACGCATAAAATTGATAGTATTGGTAGTACAGGTACAGATATCTTAGTGAAAGCAATTATTTACATCACCTTATTACATGTATTTATTAAAGAATCTTCTCACCGCAGTAGCACTGATTTTAAGGTACATTGTATCATTGATGAGGTTGGTCAAATTTCGGCACATTACTTACGTGAACTATTACGTTTTGCAAAAAACAGAAACATTATGATGATTAATGGTTTACCAAATAAATCGGGCTTAGAAGCGCATTATAAATACACCTATCAATTTCGTAGAGAAGAAAATAACAACGTTCGTATTTTCCCAAGTATAGTAACGGAAGTAGAGGCTTAATTTATTTAACCTTATAAATATAACCAATGTATGTTATAATATTATGAAAACAATATTTATCATTTTAACTGCAATTTTACTTTCTTGCGAACAAGAAAAGAATGAACATAAGAGTCTAAGTGAAATTGCTAACGAAATGAATGCATTATGTCCAAAAATGCTAGATGACGCAACAAGGTGGGATAAAGTTAGAGCGTCTGGCAATAGTTTAGAATTGACTTTTACTTTAGTTGATATGGACAAAGATTCAACAGACACGGAAGGTTTAACAAAAGAATTAAAATCTTTTATAAAAAACACACTAGCAAAAGGGTTTAGTATGCACAAGACTCAAATAGATTTGATCTATATAAAAGAAAATAATATTGTTTTTCATTATGTGTATTTAGATAAAAGAAAAAACGTTTTGTCAGATATAATTATCAAGCCCGAAGAATACGCTGAATAAATAGTTATCTTTATTAAAATATTTCAGTAGACAACGGTTCAAACCTAAATTAAAATAAACTGAAAAACGTTAGCAGTAATAACTACAGACATAAAATAAAACTTAAACATTGAAATTCATTCATACAATACTTTTATCAATTACGTTGACAAATATTTGTTTTGCTCAACAGCAAGAAATAGATAGTATTATAATAAATGGTGATTGTGCTCTTAGTGAGGAAATGCCTTTATTCATTGGAGGTAATGATTCTCTTAAAAAGTTTATATCTGGAAATTTTAATTTATCTGTCGACAATCGTTGTTGGGAGGGTAGAATATTTTTAAAATTTGCTGTTGAAAAAGATGGCGCATTGACTAATATAAAGGTTATAAGAGGACTTAGTGATTATTTGGACAAAGAGGCAATAAGAGTTTTAAGCATTATGCCTAAATGGAAACCCGCTACAAGAAATGGCAAACCTATTAAAATGTTCATTAATCTTCCAATGAAAATTGGCTGATATATTTAGACGAAATAGTTAAACTACACTTCAGTTGCTACTGCTAACCCAAGGTTCACCCCAACCTTGCAGGTAAAATAATAATCTCGCTTTCAACTACCAGTTGTTAATAATCAAATTAATGCCAAGTCAATATATTTGTTAAAATGCGCATTTTTGATATTAATGCCCTTTATAAAATAGTAATACTTAAATTAAAATTAATATGATGCAAAAATTAGGAATCTTTTTAATAATGTTAATGTGCTTAAATATTGGCTCACTAACTGCACAAAACAAAGATATAAAAGAAGATGCAGCTTACTACTTTGACGGTAAAGATTATAAAAAAGCGTATGAATTATACGATAAATTATCTGCTCAAAATCCAACCAATATGGAATACAAATTCCGTTTAGGTTTTTGCACATTAAAATATCCTGATAAAAAAGCACGTGCCATTGAACTTTTTACCGATATTAAAAAAACAGATAAATCTGCCGATGTTGATTATTATTTAGCGAAGGCTTATCATATCAATTATAAATTTGACGAAGCTAAAATTCTATACAGTCAATACCTTATCAAAAAAGGAACTAAAATTACCGAAGATGATAAACCGTTGATAGAAGATGCCAAACTTGGTATTGCCAATTGCAACAATGGAAATGAACTAATTGCAAAAAAAATTATTGCAGACATTAAAAACATTGGTTCCCCGATAAATACTGAAGAACTTGAAGCTGTTCCTGTCATTTCTGCTGATGAATCTATTATAATATTTAGCTACGCGGGTAAAAAAAGTACAGGCGGTTTATTAAATGATGCGTTAAAGCCAGATACTGAAAATGGCACTTACCATGAAGATATTTTTATGAGTACAAAAGCAAACGATAGTACTTTTAATGAACCTATAGGTATTGCAACGCTTAATACAAATGGACAGGACGATGCTGTAGCTCTTTCCCCAGACGGCAGCACATTATTTACATTTGTCAGTAATAATGATGAAGGAGATTTATTTATCAGTACCCTAAAAGGCTCTGAATGGAGTAAGCCCGAGCGGTTAAACAAAAACATTAACACGGATGCATGGGAAGGAAGTTGTTCGATTTCATCTGATGGACGTTATTTATATTTTGCTTCTGAAAAACCAGGTGGTTTAGGAGGAAGAGATTTATATGTGTCAGAAAAAGTAAACGGAGATTGGGCTCCGGCCATAAACCTTGGGCCAACCATTAATACTCAGTATAACGAAGACGCACCTTTCATTCACCCTGATGGTATCACGTTATTTTTTAGTTCTGAAGGACATAAAAGTATCGGTGGTTATGATATTATGTATTCTATCAAACAAGATAATAATTGGATTGAACCTCTAAGCATGGGAATTCCTTTAAATACTACCGAAGATGACCGGTATTATGTAATAAACGCCCAAGGAGATAGAGGTTATTTTTCCTCCAACAGAGCAGGTGCAGGCGGAAAAGGCAATCAAGATATATATACTGTAACGCCAGGCATCTTAGGAGAAAGACCAATTATTGCTTTATTAAAGGGTAATGTGTATGCTGATGATATACCTGTTGAAGCGAAAATTGAAGTGACTAAAAAAATAACCAACGATGTAATTGGTCCGTATTATTCAAATTCTAAAACAGGAAAATACTTGATGGCATTATCTCCTGGTAATGGCTATAAGATTAAAATAACTATTCCAGGATTTGATGTTATAGAAGAAGAATTAGATATAGAAAAATTACAAAAATTTGTGGAAATTAAAAAAGATTTTTATGTTTATTCCCCTACTTATGTTAACAAGAAAGATCAAAAATCAGTTAAATCTATTTTAGATAGTTTACTCGGAAATATTGCGAGCGTAGAAACATTTAAAAACGACGTTGTTCAAACTCCGACAACAGCCGTAATTTCAACAAGCCCATGTAATGGTGGCGTTATGCCTGATTTCACGCCGTTAAAAGGCAAATCTTTAAATGAACCCGCTAATTATAAAAAATTATTAGAGATCGCAGAAAACACTTGCGCCGAAGGATTGATATTTAAAGTACAAATTGCTGCTTATCGAAATCCTGAAAATTACAAGTACAGTCATTTATCACAGTTTGGCAAACCTGAAATAATAGCATATCCAGATGGAATTACACGCTTTACGTTATTACAGTTTTCTACCCTAAAAGAAGCAGAGAAAGCACGTCAAAAAATTATTGCAAAAGGTCAATCTGATGCATGGGTAACAGCTGTTGTTAACGGTAAACGCTATACATTAGAAGAACTAATTATGGTTGATTTCTTAGGGAAATCAGTCAACTAATTTCACGAAAGCCTTTCCATTTAACACATTTTTTATTTTAATGCCCCAGTATTTTCGCTAAATTTGTGTAAAGCACCAAATTTTGCAAGCGAAACAAAATATACTCCTACTCAAACTGGATGAGTTTATACGCAAGTATTACAAAAATCAACTCATCAGGGGATTATTATATTCCCTCGGCTTATTAGTTGGTACTTTCTTATTTGTAGTTGTTGCCGAATACTTTGCGGAATTTGGAACAACCATTCGAACCATCTTATTTTATGCCTTTCTTGTACTATCAACTTATATTTTAGCAAAATATATTATCACGCCAGTTTTAAAATTAAATAAATTAGGTTCCATCATTTCATACGACCAAGCGGCTGCTATTATTGGCACTCATTTTAATTCGATTAATGATAAATTATTAAATACGCTTCAACTGCAACGCCATAGTGGATCAATCCTTTCTTCTGATTTATTAGAAGCAAGTATTCATCAAAAAATGGAAGAATTGAAGCCTATTCCATTTACAGCAGCCATCAATTTAAACGAAAACAAACGTTATTTAAAATACGCCTTACCACCTCTTGTTCTTATGTTATTGATTTTTGCTGTGAAACCGACCATTCTTAAAAATGGAACAGAGCGTATGTTGTATCATCAAACTTATTTCGAGAAACAAGCTCCCTTTCAATTCTCTATCATTAATAAAAAATTACAAGCCATACAACAACAAGATTTTGTATTAGAATTAAAATTAAATGGGAATGAAATCCCTAACGAAGTGTTTATTTCAGTAGATGGTGTAGATCACAAAATGGAAAAAACAGACAATGTTAATTATACCTATACCTTTAAAAATGTTCAGAAAAATCAAGAGTTTGTATTTAATGCTGCTGGCTTTAATAGTAAGGGTTATGAGCTAAGCGTTTTACCTAAACCACTATTAATGAAGTTTGATATACAATTAATCTACCCTGCTTACCTCAGCAAAAAAAATGAAACTGTATCTAATATTGGCGATATGCAATTGCCACAAGGCACCAAATTAAATTGGATATTTCATACTAAAAACACCGATCATGTGTATTTACATTTTTCTGATACCTTAGTAAATAGTACACAATCTGCCGACAATGAATTTTCCTACTCTAAGCGCCTCATGCAAAGCACTAGCTATAGTATTAAAAATACGAATAGTTTTTTAATGCATAATCCTGATTCTGTAAATTACACAATCAATATTATCCCCGATCAATCGCCAATCATAGAGGTTTCAGAAAAAAAAGATTCTATTAATACGAAAAATATTTATTTCTCAGGAAGCATCAAAGATGATTATGGTTTCTCTCGCTTAGTTTTTAAATACACGCTTTCAAGCCAAGACTCCTTAGGAAAAGCTTTTGTTAAAAATGGCGAACAAGTTATTGGGTTCAACAAACAACAAATTACTCAACCTTATTTTTATTTTTTAGATGCTTCAAAATTTAATTTACAATCGGGCGATAAATTAGATTACTATTTTGAAGTGTGGGATAACGATGGCGTTAATGGCGCTAAATCTGCTAAAACACAGGTGATGCAATTTAAAGCACCAACCGTTGATGAAGTAAATGAAAGCACTGATAAAAATAATTCGGAAATAAAAAAAGATTTAGATGATGGTATTAAAAAAGCAAAAGACTTACAAAAAGACATCAATGACCTAGCTAAAAAACTTACCGAAAAAAAACAAATGGGTTGGGAAGAAAAGAAAAAATTGGAAGACATTTTGAAAAAACAAAATGAATTAAAAAATAAAATTGAAGAAACCAAACAAGAGAATCAACTGAACAATCAGCAACAGCAAGAGTTTACGCCAACCGACGAATCTATCTTAGAAAAACAAAAACAATTAGAACAGTTGTTCGAAAACATTATGACGCCCGAAATGAAAAAATTATTTGACGAGCTAAATAAGTTATTAGATAAATTGGATAAAAATAAAGTACAAGAAAAATTAGAAGAATTAAAACTCTCTAATAAAGATATGGAAAAGGAACTCGACAGAACCCTCGAAGCCTTTAAACAAATGGAAGTAGAACAAAAACTACAACAGGCCATTGAAAAATTAGACGATTTGAAAAATAAAGAAAACGCACTGAAACAAGAGACAGAAAAAACTAAAGGGACAGAAGAGAAAAAAGGGATTGAAAAAACAGACGATAAAAAACAACAAGACTCAAATAGCCAAAAACAAGAAAATAAACCCGATCATAAAGAATTAGAAAAAAAACAAAATGAACTTAGTAAAGAGTTCGAGCAATTGAAAGATGACCTCAAACAAATGCAAGAAAAAAATACAGCCCTCGAGGAACCCAACCAATTACCTAAAACAGAGGATAAACAAAATGAGGTAAGTAAAGACATGCAAAAGAGTTCTGAGCAACTCAATAAAAACA
>JANYGR010000241.1 GCA_025359355.1 Bacteroidota bacterium
AGGTTTAGCTTGGACACAAGTTGGTGGAGATATTTTATTTATAGAAACAAGCTTATCTAAAGGTAAAGGTGCTAAACTAACCCTTACAGGAAACTTAGGTGATGTGATGAAAGAGAGTGCAACCTTAGCATTAGAGTTTATAAAATCGCATACTGAGGAATTAAATATTGATGCGGATGTATTTGAAAACTATAACATACATATTCACGTACCTGAAGGCGCTACTCCAAAAGACGGACCAAGTGCAGGTATTGCGATGTTAACCTCTTTAGTATCTGCTTTAACCAAACGTAAAGTAAAAAAACACTTAGCAATGACAGGTGAAATTACCTTACGTGGTAAAGTGCTACCAGTAGGTGGTATTAAAGAAAAAATATTAGCGGCTAAACGCGCTGGCATTAAAGAAATTATTTTATGTGCTGAAAATAAAAAAGACATTGATGATATCAAACCTGATTATTTAAAAGGCTTACAATTTAAGTATGTCAATCAAATGACTGAGGTATTACAACTAGCTCTATTAAAATAATGAAAGTATTTTTTATTTTATTGATTACTTCATTTTGGGGATTTTTTCAAAGAAGTTTACCGATTGAAAAATGTCATGGATTTGAAAACTATACATTTGGTTCGTCTAAACAGTTATATAAAAATTTGTCGATAGAAATTGATGAAGGTAATTCGCAATTATATAATGTAAATGTTAATGAGGTAAAAATGGCTGGTGTACAGTTAGATTACCTAAGAGTTACATTTATAAAAAATAAATTGACCGATATTTCTCTTTCAACCAAAAACAATACTGGTGCTGCATTTTTTAATTTTTTAAAAGACAATTACGGCTCACCAAAAAAATTTAAAAACAGATTCGAATGGTTAGGCAAAAATGTTCATATAGTGTTTGAGCTTTTCGATAATAACAAAGATGCTTACGTTGATTATTACAGCAAATAAAGCTATCGTTATACTGCTACCAATGATTTTTAATTAGGTATTTCATTCCATTAAAATCAACCGTATCTTTATTCTTCAATCCCAATAAAATTAAGGCTAAAGGAGATTTTTTAGAGATAGCAAACACCGTAGTTTGATCTACTTCTAATTTACCAATAGCACTTGCTATAAAAAAAAATCCTTTGTTCGTTTCTATTAAACTACCATTAGCAATAGCCGTATGACTGATTGAAAAATCGATCTTATCAAAATCGTTTTTTTGAGATTCTAAATCCACTAATTGATTGCCTAATTTTTCCTGCTCTAATTGCATCATGGCCCTACCCGTTTCGTGCTTATCACCTGCTGTACTTTTAGTTTCGTTGTTTCCAGCATCAGTAGCCTCCTGCAAGGCATCGTTCAAAAATTTAATTTTAGCATCTAATACTTCTTTACAAGCAATAACTATCTTAATTTTAAATTGAGGCGACATGGTAACAAATATAACACGCAAAGTGGGATTTGACAAAGCCCAATAACTATTAACAAATACCGTACGAATGTTTAAAAATAATATAGTCAAACCATCAGTCAATCCCCTATCTTAGTCTACTATTATGGCTAAAACAACAGAGGTTAAAGAAACCCCATTAATGAAACAATACAACGACATTAAGGCGAAATATCCTGATGCCATTTTATTATTTCGTGTAGGAGATTTTTATGAAACCTTTGGCGAAGATGCTATTAAAACAGCTAAAATTGTTGGTATCACCCTCACCAAGCGTGCTAATGGATCAGCCTCTTTCATTGAACTAGCTGGTTTTCCGCATCATTCGATTGATACGTATTTACCAAAATTAGTTCGTGCAGGGTATCGTGTAGCAATTTGCGATCAATTAGAAGATCCTAAACTTACCAAAACCATTGTTAAACGTGGCATTACAGAGCTTGTAACACCAGGTGTGAGTTTCAATGATAAAGTATTAGAGCATCGCAGTAATAATTTTTTAGCTTCAATTCATATTGATAAAGAAAAAGCGGGGATTTCATTTTTAGATGTATCTACTGGCGAATTCCTTGTAGCAGAAGGATCTTTAACCTATATCGAAAAACTAATTCAGAGTTTTAAACCTAATGAATTATTATTCGAAAAAAATAAACGTCAAACTTTATTAAATTTAATTGGCGATAATTTTTACGTATTTGGATTAGACGACTGGGCCTTTACACAAGATTTCGGTTACGAGGCGCTTACCAAGCAATTTGGAACAGTTTCTTTAAAAGGATTTGGCATCGAGCATTTAAGTTTGGCTATTGCTTCCTGTGGTGCTATTTTGCATTACTTAGGAGAAACTAAGCACGATAAACTACAACACATTACCAATGTATCTCGTGTTGAAGAAGATAATTTTGTATGGTTAGATCGTTTCACGGTTCGTAATTTAGAGTTGTTTGGATCAAGTCATGATAATGGAAAATGTTTAATTGATATTATTGATGATACCGTAACTCCAATGGGATCAAGGCTTTTGAAACGTTGGTTAGCTTTACCATTAAAACAATTAGATTTAATTAATGAACGATTAGAGGTTGTTAATTATTTCACGACCAATTCCGAATTAAAAACTCAACTACGCACACAGTTTGATGAGATTGGAGATTTAGAACGCTTGATTTCTAAAGTAGCCGCAGGAAAAATTAATCCACGCGAATTGGTTCAATTAAAACGTTCGCTTACACTAATAGAATTAATCAAACAAATTATTTCGCCTTGCGAAAATCATTCGTTAAAAAAGATTGCGGAGCAATTAAACCCTTGCACGTTGATGCGTGATCGTTTGCAAAATGAATTGAATGAAGAAGCTCCTGTATTGCTTTCTAAAGGCTCAGTCATTAGCAAAGGCGTTAACGAAGAGTTAGATGAACTAAGAGCCATTGCTTTTTCGGGAAAAGATTATTTATTACAAATACAAAAACGTGAAATAGAACGCACAGGTATTACTTCTCTTAAAGTGTCTTACAACAATGTATTTGGTTATTATTTAGAAGTAACTAACGTACATAAAGATAAAGTGCCAACAGATTGGATTCGTAAGCAAACACTAACTACCGCAGAGCGTTACATTACTCCTGAATTAAAAACATACGAAGAAAAAATATTAGGTGCCGAAGATAAAATTGCTGTATTAGAACAAACCTTATACGAAGCGCTGGTGCGTGATTTGATTGATTACATTATTCCTATTCAGCTTAATGCCTCGTTAATAGCCAAACTCGATTGCTTGGTGTCCTTTGCTAAGTTAGCTCAAGATAATTCCTATGTGCGTCCAACGTTATCTGATGAATTTGTAATTGATATTACAGAAGGTCGTCATCCCGTTATCGAAAAACAATTACCATTAGGTACTGATTATGTTAGTAACTCTGTTTACTTGGATAATGATACACAACAGTTAATGATGATTACAGGGCCTAACATGAGTGGTAAATCTGCCTTATTGCGTCAAGTAGCTTTAATTACATTGATGGCTCAAATTGGCTGCTACGTGCCGGCTAAGAAAGCTCATATTGGTATCGTTGATAAAATTTTTACCCGTGTTGGTGCTAGTGATAATATATCATCTGGCGAATCTACTTTTATGGTAGAGATGAATGAGACCGCTAGTATCTTAAATAATTTAAGTGAACGCAGTTTAATTTTATTAGATGAAATTGGTCGTGGCACTTCTACTTATGATGGTATTTCCATTGCATGGGCTATTGCAGAGTATATTCATTCTCAACCGAAGAATCGCGCAAAGACTCTATTTGCAACACATTACCACGAACTCAATGAAATGACTACTTATTTTCCTCGCATTAAAAACTTTAATGTGTCGGTGAAAGAAATAAATAATAAAATTATTTTCTTACGTAAATTACAAGAAGGTGGTAGCGAACATAGCTTTGGTATTCATGTGGCGCGCATGGCTGGTATGCCCAAACAAGTGGTAGATAGAGCGAATGACATTTTAAAAAAATTAGAAAAAGATCAC
>JANYGR010000262.1 GCA_025359355.1 Bacteroidota bacterium
TTAGTTGATTTGATAATAAAAAACTCTGTTTCTTCTGTGACTCTGCGATGAAAATATTTTAAAATTAAATAAAAACTTAAACATGAAAAAAGTAACCATCTTACATAATCCTCGTTGTAGCAAGTCGAGAGAGGCTTTGAGTTTACTTCAGAATGAAAATTGTGAAATAGAAATTATAGAATATTTAAAAGATATTCCAACTAAAAAAGAATTAAAAACTATTTTATCAAAACTTGGATTAAAAGCCATTGATATCGTTCGCAAAAAGGAAGCCATTTATTTAGAGAAATTTAAAAACAAAACTTTTACTAACGAAGAGTGGATTCAACTCCTTATTGAAAATCCTATTTTAATAGAACGCCCCATTGTGATAGATGGCTATAAAGCTATTATTGGCAGACCTCCCGAGTTAGTAATTGATTTGTTAGAACGGAAATAAATTCTAAATAAATTTGTATGGTGTAGTTGTGGATGATAATAATTATATTTGGATATAATCTTTTTATTATGAAAAAACTTACTGTTTTAATTTTCGTCTTAATATCTTTTAGTGGCTTTGCTCAAACGGGGACTTATACTGTTATGGACACAACTATGGGATTGCCGTCAAATCAAATATCCTGCTTAAAGGTAATTTCGCCGAATGAATATTGGGTTGGCACTTATGATAAAGGAGCTGCGAAATATCTTAATGGTAGTTGGAGTTATTATAATACTCATAACACGCTATTACCAGATTCATTTATACATGATATAGAGGTAGATAAAACAGGAAAAGTTTGGGTAAGTACAATTGCCGGTATAGGGATATTTAATGGCGCTAATTGGCAAATTTTAGACAGTCTTAATTCTCCTATTAATACTGCGCCCACTAATTCTAACTGTCATGAAATTTATAGTAATCTAATAGAATCAGATAGTACAGGTAATGTTTGGATTGCATCTCTAAACAAATTAATAAAATACGATGGAGTAAATTATAATACTTATTTATATCCTCAAGGAGCCTCCGCAGGTCTTTCATATACATGTGCAGGAATAGGAATGAGTGAAGGCACAATTCAAGAGTTTGATATCCATAAAAAATCAAATACTTTTTTGATATCAAGTGAATTTCAAAGCTATGCAGTTAACTATATTTTCGATGGTACTTCCTTTTCGGATTCAATCTCTACAGCTGTTTATGCTAATGGGAAAGAAATTTTTTTTATGTCAGGCTGCGCAGATTCACTTTCTTATTGGTTTAAAGGAAGTGATATAGATTCAGCATCAATGAGCCAGCAAAATAGAACTTGGGGTACTTGGGTTTCTAATATAAGTACAAATCCTTCTAATGCTAATTACTACTTATATGATTCAATAGAAACAGGCTTAGTTAGAAATCCAAATAATATGTTGACATATGGTAAGATTTCGGTATCTCCTTTCAACAATTATGTATGGGCAACAAATACAAATTATGTATCTCATTATGATAGAAATTTAGGTGGGAATTGGACTATAGATTCTTCACTACATATTAATGGTAATATTACAGCCATTGATTTTGATAGTAATGGCAGTGTTTATTTTGGATGTGAAAATGCTTCTCAATTTGCTGGTTATTTTAAACCAACTCAATTAAGTCAAAAAGGTTTAGTTATTTATCATCCAAATTATCCTGTAGCAGGTATTGAAAGTTTAAATATTGAAGATATAAAAATGGGACCATCTCCAACAACTGGAAAAATAACTCTTTACAATCCAAACCCAAAAGATTTACTAGTAGAAATTTTGAATATATCTGGCCAATTAATTGTAAAGCAAAAAATAACTCAAGGAAAAAATTTGATAGACTTATGTGATAATTCTAATGGCTTATACTTTTATGTGGTAAAAGATAATAATCTGATTGTAAAAAAAGGGAAAATCGTTAAATCAGAATAGTTTTTTTATTTATTTAATGTCTGCAAAGCCATTATTGGCAGGCCTCCCGAGTTAGTGATTGATTTGTTAGAACGCTAACAAATGCTTTAATCAAAAAACAACCAGTTTAATCCAAATTTTACAGCTCTATCATTTTGTAAATAACCAGGTGTTAAGTAATAGTTATTACCCGTAAACCCTTGGTTAAGATGATCTAAT
>JANYGR010000310.1 GCA_025359355.1 Bacteroidota bacterium
CAATTCTTTATCAACTATTATCTGTCCTTTAGGATCTGCTTCATTAACCGCAACTGGAGCAACTAATTATACTTGGAGTCCTATTTCAAGTTTAAGTTCATCGTCTGGTTCCTTAGTAATTGCATCTCCTAATACAACCACAACATATACTGTATTAGGTAGCATTGGAACTTGTACCAATATTGCTCAAACTCAAGCGATAATAACAGTTACCAATAATCCTATTATTACATCTAGTGATGCAACTATTTGCTCATCAGTATCAGCTAATTTATCTGCTAATGGTGGTGTTACTTATACTTGGAATCCAGCAAACAATTTAAATGCTACTACAGGATCAAATGTTATTTCTACACCAACAGCATCCATCATGTATACAGTTAGTGGTTCATCTGCTTTAGGTTGTATCGGATCATCTTCTGTTTCTGTAACCGTTATCCCTACTCCAACTTTAACCATATCTTCTAATTCATTAAACCTATGTATTGTTGGTCAAAGTTCAGCCTTAACTGCTAATGGAGCAAGTTCGTATACATGGTCACCAACAACAACAATTAATAGTATAAATACAAATACGACAATTGCAACGCCAGTAAATACTACCATATACACCGTAATTGGCTCTAATGGCTTTATACCAAATATTTGTTCATCAACTCAAACTATTCAAATTAATGTAGGAGCTAGTTCAATACCCACAGTGAGTCCTAATGATGAAATTTGCTTTGGTCAATCAACTACAATATATGCAGTTGGAGGAAACACTTATCATTGGAATCCGACCATTGGCGTATCAAAACCAAACGACTCAACAACTATTGTAAAACCGAATACCACAACTATTTATACAGTTACCGTTTCCAAAAATAATATATGCCCTGTAACAGCTACAATACAAGTCATCGTAGATCCTTTACCAATTGTAGATGCCGGAAAAGATTCTACCATTAATATTGATCAAGATATTGTGTTAACGGGAACTGGTAACGTTGATGTAGGTTTTTTATCCCCTGATGGTAATCCGTTAATATGTAATTGGTGTCCGATAGTAACAGTGCATCCTTTAGAAAGCACTTGCTACACGTTAGAAGGTTTTAATACTTATGGTTGTCGTAATACGGATGTTGTTTGTATTACAGTAACTAAAGAGTGGGATGTATTTATACCTAATGCCTTTACGCCTAACGGCGATATTAGTAACGACTATTTTATACCTAAAGGTTATGGCATTGCTCAAATAGATTTAAGCATATTTGACAGATGGGGTGTATGTATTTTTAAAGAACTAAATACAACCTTAGGTTGGGATGGTAAATACAAAGGGTTCTTATGTCAACAAGGCATTTATGTTTATCAAGTTGATGTAAAAGCTATGAGTGGTGAAAATGTTACAAAAACAGGACATGTTACTTTATTAAGTAAATTGAAATAATCTGTTTACTATTTTCTATTAGAATCCAAAAAAATAATAGTACAAAAAAAGCGTTTAAGAAATACTTAAACGCTTTTTAATTTTGACTAATAAGAGATTATGCTTCTACTGTTTCTCCTCCAATTAAGTTTGGATCAACCATAATTCTACCGCAATGTTCGCATACTAATATTTTTTTATTCATACGAATATCTAATTGTTTTTGAGGTGGAATTTTGTTAAAGCAACCTCCGCAAGCATCACGCTCTACAGGTACTACAGCTAATCCATTACGAGTGTTTAAACGGACACGTTTGTATGCGTTTAATAATCTATCTTCAATAGCTGCTGATGCTTTAGCTGATGCTGCTAATAATTCTTTCTCTTCTTTTTCAGTTTCTGAAATAATTTCATCTAACTCAGATTTCTTTAATTTCAAATCTTTTTTACGCTCAGAAAAATCTGTTTGAGATTTTTCAACAATTTCAGATTTAGATTCAATAGCAAATTTAGCTTCTTTCAAACGCTTTTCAGCTAATTGAATTTCTAAATTTTGAAATTCGATTTCTTTTGTAATAGCGTCATATTCACGATTATTTCGAACTTTTCCTTGTTGAGCTTCGTATTTTTTGATGTTCGCTTTGTAATCTTTGATAGATTGTGTTTTTTCGTTAACCGATTCTTCTAAGTCTTTTAACTCTTGAGAAAGGTTAGTAACACGAGTTTCTAAACCCGCAACGCTATCTTCTAAATCCTGAACTTCAAGAGGCAATTCGCCACGAACAGTACGAATACGATCTATTTTAGAATCGATAATTTGTAATTCATATAAATTACGAAGTTTTCCTTCGATTGAGGCATCAATTTTTTCTTTGATTTTAGCGCACATAGTTTAAAAATAATTAACCGGGTTAGTGTTTGTTTCCGTTAAACAAGTTGCGAAAGTAGGGAATTTTTTTGATATAATATCATAAAATATTTCAGGTGTAAATTGCTCAGTTTCATAATGCCCAATATCAGCTATTAAAATTTGATTTTCAGCGTCAAAAAACTCGTGGTATTTGAAGTCAGAGCTAATATAAATATCTGATTTTGAATTAATTGCATTCTTTAAAAGAAAACTACCACTACCACCACATAAGGCTACTTTTTGGATTGGTTTATTTAAAAAAGAAGTGTATTTAAGCGTTTTTAACATAAAAGTTTCCTTTAAATGTTCCAAAAATGCATTTTCTGTCATAGGTTTTTCCAATTCACCAATCATTCCAGAGCCAATATTTTGGTATTGATTTTCTAACTGATGGACATCGTAGGCGATTTCTTCGTAAGGATGATTTTTTCGTAAAGCAGCTATCACTTGTTGTAAATTTGCTTGCTCAAAAATTACTTCCAAACGTAATTCATTACCTAAACTTAACTCGCCTTTTTTTCCTGAAAATGGATTGGATAATTCGTTTGGTTTAAAACTTCCAACTCCTTCACTTACAAAACTACACTGACTGTAATTACCAATATTGCCAGCACCTGCATTAAATAAATCTTGACGAACCATTTCAATATG
>JANYGR010000407.1 GCA_025359355.1 Bacteroidota bacterium
ATTATTTCAGTTACATAATCATTGGCTTGCATCTGCGAAAAGGCTTTAGTAAAGGGATAAACAAGCACATGATCAATACCAAAGTGTTTTAATAATTCACACTTTTCGTCAGTAGTTGTTATTAAACGTAAATCTGTTTGATCAGGAAATAATACCTTACGTGGATGTGGGGCAAATGTAAACAATACAGTTTCCCCGCCCTGCTGTTCCTTAATTTCGAGTAAACGTTTGATAATTTTTTGATGACCTAAATGCACACCATCAAACGTTCCTATTGTTACAATAGCATTTTGTAAAGTTGTAATTTCGGATATGTTGTTGTAGATGCGCACAAAAAATGACGTGTAAAGATAACAGATTTAAAATACTTTGACGCTACCATTTTTAATGATGTAATCCACGCCATTAATATTGAACTTCTTACCTGTACTCTGCTTCATTAAATCTGTGATGTCTTGCTCAATCGTATGAAGGGAGCCTTTTGTTTTGTACGCAATATTCAAATAATCTTCGTTAATTTCCATTCCTTCGTAAACACCACATAGCACCACTCTTACTGGCACTTTAACTCGCACCAGCATTTTTATGTCTCTCACCTTAGCCCAATTATCAGCAATTAAAATCACATCATCTACCTTACCACTTTTATTTAATCCATAAATAATAGCTTCTATAGGGTTTTCGGGAGCATCGCCACCAGTTCCTTTTTTGATAGTAAGTTCCATAGAGGCAATCAAAGCATCTACACTTTTTGCTCGGCAATAATAAACACCACCAGTAGCTCCAATTTTTTTGTCTATATCTTTCTTCTTATCTCCGTCATTAAAAAAAACAAAATGCTGACTCGTACTATCTTTTAGAAATTGTAATTTAAGCCACGTGCTTATCTGTTGTGCATAAGGATACATACTACCCGTTAGATCTGCTACAATTAACTTACTTTTAAATTGTTTATTTCTTTTAAGCACATTAAAAATAACATTACTGACTGTGTCTGCTATATTGGGCTGTAAATTAGTTTCGCTGTCCGTACTTCGGCTTTCGAAAGAAAAAACACCTTTCTTATCATACACTTTATAATAGCCGTTTAGATTTCCTTTTTTAAAATTACCTTCGGCTTTAATATTTCCATTGGGATAATAAGACAGCTCTAACCCTTCTTTGACACCACTTTTAAAGGTTTCGAAAAAATCTTTCTTACATCTTTTTGAGTAATAAATAGAAGGACCATCAAGCATCCCATCTTTATAATAAGATTCTTGCTCCACGCAATCAGGCTCATCAAACCACTTAATTTCTAAACCTTGCTTTTTATTGTTTTTATAAATGACTTCGTTTTTCAAATCGCCGTTGGCCCAAAACTCTTTCCAAACACCCTGTTTGAGACTATCACGATCAATCACGTTGATTGTGTCCGTTTCGTATACTTTATAACTCAGCATCGCTTGAGCCTTTGAGCTAAATGCTGAAAAGAGAAGATACACAAAAACGATATAAACAAAACAGTTTTTCACTTCTTAAAATTGCTTAAATTTACGCTCATTATCAAATTATTATGTTAGAAAAAATAAACAATCTTTTATTAGAAATAGAAGAGTTTGCTGCCGATAGTAAAGAGCAAGTGGAAGAATACCGTATTAAGTGGCTTAGTAAAAAAGGTCAGATAACAGCGATGTTTGAAGACTTTAGAACAGTTGCTCCTGAGGTAAAACGCGAAGTTGGTCAGAAATTAAATGAGCTGAGAACAAAAGCGCAAGATAAGATCAATGAATTAAAAGAGAAACATGATGCTTCAACAAGTTCATCAACAGATAAACAATTAGACTTAACGGTTCCTTCTGATCCTTGTGTTCAGCTAGGATCGCGCCATCCCTTATCTTTGGTTAAAAATCAAATCATTGATGTGTTTGCGCGTATTGGCTTTACAGTGAGCGATGGCAGAGAAATAGAAGATGACTGGCATAATTTTACAGCATTAAACACTCCCGAAAACCATCCTGCACGCGATATGCAAGATACTTTTTATGTGGAGTTAAATCCAGAAATGGTATTGCGCACGCAAACATCGTCAGTGCAAGTACACATTATGGAAAATCAAAAGCCTCCTATTCGTACTATTTCTCCAGGCAGAGTGTATCGTAACGAGGCTATCAGTGCCCGCGCACACTGCCAATTCCATCAAATAGAAGGTTTATATATTGACGAAAAAGTTTCTTTTGCTGATTTAAAACAAACCTTAAATTTCTTTGCTAAAGAATTATTTGGCACTGAAACAAAAATAAGAATGCGTCCTAGTTATTTTCCATTTACAGAACCAAGCGCTGAAGTGGATATTAGCTGTACTATTTGTAAAGGCGAAGGTTGCAACGTTTGTAAACACACAGGCTGGGTGGAAATTTTAGGTTGCGGTATGGTTGATCCTCAAGTGTTAGATAACTGCGGCATTGATAGCAAAAAATACAGCGGCTTTGCCTTTGGAATGGGTATAGAACGTATAACCATGTTGAAATACCGCGTGAAAGATTTACGTTTATTTTTCGAAAATGACGTAAGATTTTTGAAACAATTTACAGGAGAGTAATTTTTATAATGTTGAATTTTGAGTGTTGAATTTTGAATTAAAACATATCTTTAATAATTGAAGAAACGAAACATCATACTCGACATTAAAAAGCCTTGTTCGGAAAATTGGGCTACAATGGAGCAAAATGAGACGGGTAAATACTGTTTAAACTGCTCTAAAAATGTAGTCGATTTTACAAGTTTATCTGACAAAGAAACTATAAAAATTATTACTCAATCTACTACTAAAATTTGCGGAAGATTAAACTCTTCTCAACTAAATAGGTTGATGGTAGAGAACCAAGGGCAAATTCATCGTTCAAGATTTTATAATTTTTTTGCAGGACTGCTATTAATTGGCACAACGAACGATACAAAAGCTTTAGATCAAAAAAATCAAATTGAATT
>JANYGR010000514.1 GCA_025359355.1 Bacteroidota bacterium
ATACTCAAGAATCTTTACTTTTCAACACCAGTTAATTTTTGAGGGGGGCTGACCATTTTATAAAAAATGAAAGTGCAATAAAATCAATGCTTATGGAGGATTTTATTGCTTTTTTTATATCTTTCCGTCCGCTAATGATTAATTATCAAAATTAAACTAATTTCTTAATAATACAATATTGCTACTTTATCAACTAATCTTTTTCTTAAAAACAAAAAGCCCCCACTTATACAAGTGAGGGTTTAGTATTAATTGATATTGTTATTCTTATTTAAGAATTGAAGCTCTTAAAGCATAAATTTTATTTGCAATTGATTTAAAGTTATCGTCCTTCATATTTTTAGGATCTTTAATAGCATCAATATCTGCGTGAATAGCTTTTAATTCTGAGTTTAATTTATCGCACTCTTTTTTATCTTTAAAATCATTTAAAATTTCCGTTAAATTTTTTAAATAAAAACGTTGATCCCATAAATGTTTGTATGCTTTTTCTTTGGCAGCAGCATCCGTTACGCTTTCTCCAATTTTACAAGTTAAGTATAAACCTTCAATCCAAGAACCTGCAAACAATGTAGTAGCAGTGTATACACGCTCATTCGTTCTTAAATATGAATCACTTTTCGTGTACATTTGATCCAAAATGGTTAATAAAGAATCTTTGTTAGATAAATTCATTTCAGCTCTCTTACCTAACATATTATCAATAGCACTTTTTAATCCTAAGTTATCGGCCAGTTTAACAACTGTTTTCATGTAATTTAATACATCTTCTCCTTTATTATTTACCATCGCATAAGACATATCTATATTATAAATACCTAATGCCAATGATTTTGTAAATTCTGAGCTAGTAGATAATTGTTTTTTTGTATCAGCTAATAAAGACACATTATAGGGTACTCCCCAACTAGAAAGTTCGTTAATGCTAGCTACTGGCGCAGGAATATTAGCCATTGCGAAATCAAATTTGAATTTGGTTTCTTCATTTACCGTTACTGGAGTTGTATCTTTTACGGTTTCAACAGTTGTTGAATCTATAGAGTCGTGATTTTCTTCTTTATTGCCACCACCACAAGATATTAATGCAACCGATAAGGTTATGGTTGATGCTAAAATTAGTTTATTCATTTTTATTTTTTTTTAGGTAACAAATATAAATTGTTTTTTCAATTAACGGTTGGATTTATAAAAAATCACCCTTAAACTTATCATTTTCTTAATATCTTTGGATAATGAGTTCAACTCCTAACACATATCTTAAACTGAATTTGTTTTTAAAGGCAACTGTCGCTATTGTATTATTGGTTTCATTAAACTCTTGTCGCAAAGAAATAAACGTTCAATTACCTGAATACACTCAGAAATTAGTAGTAGAAGCAAGTATTGAAACTAACCAAACAGCCCAAGTGTTATTATCCTTTACGGCTCCTTATTTTGGTAACGCCGATTTATCTAATCCGTCTCAATTTTTTGTTAAAGGTGCATTTGTAACTGTAAGTGATGGTTCGCAGGTAGATACTTTAAAAGAAATTACTGTAGGTGGTTTCCCTGTTTATATTGGTACAAAAGTATTTGGTCAAATTGGAAAAGATTATCAATTAACCATGTTAATTAATAATAAAACGTATACCGCTTCAACAGTCATTCGTCAACCGATACCATTAGATAGTTTGTTTTTTAAATGGGAAAAAGATACATTGGGTTTTTGTTGGGCTCATTTATCAGACCCTGCAGGACTTGGTAATTGTTACCGCTGGTTTGCTAAACGTATTACTAAAGATCAATTTTTTGTAGCACCTTTTTCATCAGCCTTTGATGATAAATTTGTTGATGGAAAAAATTTTGATTTTGCATACGAGCGTCCTGCCCAACCTAATGCGCAACAAGCAAATAATGATGATCCTGAAAAAAATTATTATAGAGTAGGGGACACTATTGTTGTAAAATTTTGCACCATAGGATATAACGAATATAATTTTTGGCGCTCATACTATGCTAATGCATCAAGTAATGGAAATCCATTTTCGGCACCAGCTAATTTACAAAGTACCATTAATGGTGGAGATGCTATAGGTGCTTTTGTTGGATACGGAACTAGTTTTGATACAATGATAGTGAAAAAGAAACCGTAATTTTTTTTGATTTATCCTTTAGCAAACAACATTTAAAGATAAAGGAACGACTTCAATGTTAAGTTTATCTTTTACTATAATAGGTTCTCCATCAAAATGAACAGGCAACTCGTTGCTAAATTCTATTTCTATTTTTTTACCTACTAATGCCATGAAATTTTTAGCAGTATCTATTTTCTTTAAAAATAATTTTAAGCCAATAGCCGGAATAGATAATTTAGAAAATGGCTTTAAAATACTCACTCTTAATAAACCATCGTCGAGTTTAGCGCCAGGTGCAATATAAACGTCGTTACCCCATTGTCCAGCATTTGCAACCGTTATTAAAAAAGCGTCAATATTTGTTTTTACACCATCTACTGTAATAGTATAGTAGTTAGGTTTATAATTAAAAAATTCTTTGATGGTAGTGTTGATGTAGGTTGCAAACCCTCGTTTGGTGCTAGTAGCAAAACAATTAGCAATCAAGGCATCAAAACCAACACCTGCGGTACAAAAATATGGAATGCCATTTATCAAAGCAGAATCCATTTTACGAACAGAACCTTTTGCGATAACAGCTAAAGCTTGTTTCAAATCCATTGGAATTTTATTACTTCTTGCTAAACCATTACCTGAACCTAGTGGTAAAATACCTAAAGCCATGGGAGTATTAACAACTACCGAAGCTACTTGATTCACGGTTCCATCGCCACCGCAAGCAACTACTATCGTATAATTGTTGTTTAATATCTGTTGCTTAACAGATTCAAAATCATGTTTGTCGTGCCAAATAATACATTCAAAAGAAATATGCTTTGGAAAATGCTCAGTAATAAACGCTTGGATGTCTAACTTTTTTTTGACACCTGCATTTGGATTAATAACGAAAGCAATTTTTGATTCCATAGTCGAATTAACTAATTATTTTTTAGGTGTTGCAAAATAAAATTCTTTCAAATACATAGGTTCCGCATACGCAATATCATCAAAATCTTTTTGAAGGAACTTTTGGTAAGCTAATGGTATCAATGCTTTTGCGCTGGCAACAATGTTTTCTATATAACATACAGACGGTAAGGTATTTAATAATTCTTTTGCTTTAGGCATACCATCTCCAAAAAAATAAATAGGTTTATCTTTCTTATATACCATAATGCTTTCTTCTGAAAGTATTAACGCATTTACAGGAGCAATTTCTTCAAGACCTTGATTATATAAGGCGCAGTATACTTCCATTCGTCTGGCATCCAACATAGGGCAATAGTAAGCATCAGCTGTTATTTGTTGAAAGGCTAATGTTGTAAGGGCTTGCAAGGTACTTATTGTTATTAATGGGATATTTAAAGCATAAGCCAATCCTTTAGCGGTGGCATAGCCAATTCGTAAACCAGTATAAGAGCCAGGACCCGTACTGACAGAAATAGCATTCAATTCTTTTGATGCAATGCCAGCTTTTAAAAGAACATCTTGAATAAATACATGTAAATTTTCGGCATGTGTGTATCCGTTATTCAACTCTTTAATGGCCAGTAATTGGTCGTTATGAGATAAAGCTACTGAGCATACCGTTGACGTAGATTCTATATGTAAAATGTATGACAATTTAGGAGCTTGTTTAAAATTTATCTTATAATTTTGTTAAGTGTCTTTTTGGCTACAAATTCGTTAAATTTTTCGAGATAGTAGCCGACTATCTCTGCAAAATTTGCCTCTTTTCGCTCAAAAATACATTATAACAATTATTACAACATAAATTTAAACAGGCTCATGTTACTTTTTTTCTGAAAACAATTTATCCTTATCTACAATAATTATTTTACTTCCGTCTTTCAATGATTTAGAAACCGCACCATAAGGAGCAGAAATAACTTCGTCACCTATTTGGATGCCGCTTTTTATTTCAATGTAATCATCATCTTGAACCCCGGTAACAACGTACACCATTTTGGCAACACCATTTCTATTAATAAAGATACATTCTTTTATCTCTTCTTTTTTCTTATTTAATTTTTCTTGTTTTTCATCCACAACTGTCATTTCAGGCTCTTCATCACGGTTAAGCGCTTTTGTTTTGGTTGTGTCCGCATTACGGGTTGTTACAGCAGGAATAGGAATTGTGATAATATCTTTGGCTCTACTTGTTTGTATTTCTACACTGGCACTCATGCCTGGTCTGAAAGGTGCTAGATTAACTTCTGTAATTAAATAAGCATAAGACTCTCTCAATACTCTGATTTTTACCACAAAGTTTGTTACCTGATCAACAGAAACACCAACTGTGTTAGCCGAATTGGCAACTTCTGTTACGATACCTTTAAATTTCTTACCAATATAAGCATCCACTTCAATGATGGCAGTATCGTTTTTATGAATGCGAATGATGTCATTTTCATTCACTTCTACACTCACTTCCATTTCGTTTAAGTTTGCTAAACGCAATATTTCAGTGCCTTGTAAGCCTTGTACACCAACAATTCTTTCTCCTTTTTCTACATTTAATTTAGAAACAGTTCCATCAACCGGTGCATAAATTTTTGTTTTATCTAAATTCGTATTTGCTTCTTTTAAAGACGCTTCTACACTTTTTACATTATAATCTGCTGCATTGATGCTTTCTTTAATCCCATCTACATTTGCCTTTGATGCTTCAAAGGTTGCTTTAGCGGCATCAAATTCTTGTTGTGAAATGGCATTTTGATCAAGGAGTTTTTTACTTCTTGCAAACGAAGCTTCGGCATTTGCCAAATTAGCTTTGGCTTGTTCCAATTGGGCCATTGTAGTTTTTAAATTAGCTTTGGAACTATTAACAGTTGCATTAACACGTTCAAAGGCGCTTTCGTATATATCAGGTTTGATTCGACATAATAATTGACCCTTCTTCACTTGCTCGCCTTCTTTCACCAACATTTCAACGATCTCACCTGATACATCAGATGTGATTTTAAGTTCCGCTTCAGGTTGTATTTTTCCGTTAGCCGAAACCGTTTCAATGATATTGCGTTTAGCTGCTTTCTCAGTAGCAACGTCTGTTGGCTTTTCGCCTTTTGTAAATTTATAAGCAATAACGCTCGTTAAGAGAGCAACGCAAATTCCAATAATCCAATATAATTTCTTCATAATTTTACTTTTGTTTCCCGCTGATGTTAGTTGATTTTCTTTTTTATCTGCGTTTATTTGCGAAATCAGCGGGGGGGGGTATTATTTTTTAAAATTTCAATTCTTTACCTTGATAATAGTCTAATACTTTTAACTTAAATATATAGTCGTATTTAGCTTGTATTAAGTTACCTTGAGCATTTTGTAAACGTGTTTTAGCACTATTATAATCGAATGTACTAATAGCACCTACATTTAATTTTTGTTGAGCATACATAAATGATTGTTCTGATGCTTCAACAGATGCTTTATTGGCATTGTATTTATTAAGAGCCGCTTTAGAATTTGCAAATGCCTGAGCGATGGTTTTATATAAATTTTGTTCAACCAAATCCTGACCATACTTTGCATTCAATACATTCAGTTTTGCATTTTTAACTCCAGTGTATGTTTGAAGGCCATTAAATAAAGGTACATTTAATGTAAAGCCAATACTTTTATTTACGTTTTCACTAAATTGATCTGCAAACGGTTTTTTCTCTGTTACAAACGAATACTGTGGTTGATAAACAACAGTTGCGCCATCTAAAGTAGCAGCTACTGGTGTAACGCCAACAATACTAGAGCTAATAATACGCTTGTTTAATTCGGAAGTACCTGTGCCTATAGAGCCTGTAGCACTTAAAGTAGGGCTTACTTTACCTCTCGCCACATTTAAGGTTCTTTCCGTGGCTAATAAATTATAATTAGCGCTTTTAATAGAGTGTTGATTTTTAAGAGCAGTTTCATAAATATTTTGAACAGACGTTAAAGCTAATTCATTATTTAACACATCCACATTTGGGCGAGCAATGGCGAAACTATTCAAGGTATCTATGTTCAATAACTGCTTTAAGGTCAACATAGCAATCTGGTAATTATTATCGGCATTGGTAACTGTTACATCGTCATTTGCTAATTGAGCTTTAATATCGTAAACAGCACTTTTAGCAACGGTACCAGCTTCCGCTAATTTTTCGGTACGAGCCAATTGCTCCTGTGTTAATTTATAAGAGGCTTTAGCAATTTGTGAAATTTCGTCCGAAAATATAACATTGATATAAGACGTAGCAACGTTTAAGGCTAAATCATTTCTTTGTTGTAGATAGTTTTCTGTACTAGCTAAGTATTGATATTTAGTTGCTTTGATATTATTGTATTGTGCTAATCCCGACCAAAGAACCACATTACTTGATATATAAAAGTTTTGAGATAATACTTGGGAGTTGGCAAAGGTGTTAGTATATCTATCAATTGTTTTACCAAAATTGTAGTTGTGTTGTCCAAAAGCATTAAGGGTAGGTAAAATAGCAGCTTCGCTTTGAACAGAGTTGTTCTTATTAATTTGTGTGGTTATTTCCGATTGCTTAAGAGTAATATTGTGCTTTTGAGCCTGATCAATGCACTTTTGTAAATCCCACTCATTACTGCTTTGAGCAAAATGAGTTTTAGTAAGGCCAATAAATAAAACACTAAATAGTATATATTTCATAGTTTAATAAAATTATGCCCAAATTTAATTAAAAATATGGGGTAACATACAGCAACTACAAAAGCGGGAAATTTATAAGGTAAGTGGTAAAATATCTAATCTTTATTTTAACTCCATATCCCTTGAAGAGGTTTTTGGGTAAGGCTTGCGATATTCTTGTTTATTGAATTGTAATTACAATTGCTATAACCTTTGTCCAAAGCCTTGCAGTTTTATGCAAAGTTTTTTTATTCGATTTTATTAACCAATAGTAAAATTCGATTTACATTAAAAAATAACAATCGACTTTAAAGTATTGATTTTACTTAAGGATAAAGGTTTTGAGGAAACCCTAGTTAGTGTGTTCGTTTTTATTCCGAACTTTTTTTAATTTATTTCGTGGTGGTTCATTGTTTAATTCATTTATTTTTTCATACGCTTTTTCTAAAGCTTTTGGAATTTTACCTTTATAATCTATTTTGTAGTAAGAAAATCCATTAAAAGGGATGTTGTTTTTTATAGGATTAATTTTCACTTGTTTGTTAATATCAATTCCCTTAAAAAAACTTTTAAATAGGTTTTTACGAGACGCGTTGAGTTCGCCCATTTTTTTATTTATATACTCATTCCCCAATAAATTTAAACATTTGTCTTGCACAGTAAAAACTAGTTTATTACCAAGTTTAGAATTTAGGTACTTTACAAATAATGAATCTTTGTTCGACATTCTATCTATTGTTATCGTATCATCCTCGCAAAGTGATTTAGTTGTAAGCTTTTTGCTAGCTAAAAAATACTGTTTTTTTGCTTCAAAAAAC
>JANYGR010000515.1 GCA_025359355.1 Bacteroidota bacterium
GAATAGCCTAATGATAAGTTACCAGAGTATTTATAATTAACCTTATAGTTATTAAGTGTTTTTAATCCGAAACTTCCGTTGCTATAGATATCCCCGCGGATGGTCATATCTGTTCGGTCGCTGATGCCCCAATAAAATCCACCTTCTTTTAAGTAAAAACCCAAAGCTTCACTATTACCATAGGTAGGAATTATTATTCCCGAATGACGTTTTTTTGTATTAGGAAAGTATCCAAAAGGTAAACCCAAAGGCGTGGGAACACCTCCAATTTCGAGGTACATGGGGCCGGTAATGATTTTATCGTTTGGAATTATTTTGGCTAATTTCGCCCTAAAAACAGTTCTTGAATCTTTGAATTGACAGGGAATACAGCGTAAATTCTTCATGTAAACCACATTATTACTGTCTTTTTTTACTTCGCTGCCCAACAATAAAAGATCGCCTTCCTTGGTTTCTATATCGTAAATTTTACCTTTTTTAGTTTTTAAATTATACACCATTTTCCGACACATAATTTCTTGTTGACCATCCTTAAACACTGGTGTCCCTGATTCTACACCTAAGCTATCTTTTTTACCGAAGGCTGTAATGGTATTTTTAGCATTGTCAATTTCTATATATTCTGATTTCAGATTCATTGTTTGATAGTTCACATAGGCATCTCCAAACAAATATATTTTTTGTCCTTTGGTTTCGTATCTTATCGAATCGCGTGCGTTATATACGATAGGATATTCCAAAGGTTCACCAACATCCGCTGGATTAAGCGTATCAATAGTCACTTTTTTGAGAGTGTCTTTTGGGAGCAATTGACCTGAATTTGCAGTAGAAAGGGAATCAGTAAGCGTATTGTTTTGATTAATGGGTTTAACTTTAAGCTTGGAGTCTGATTTTAAATCAGATTGAGCAGAAACAGTTAAACCACTTATTAACAATAAGAAGAGTAAAAAATATATATGCCTAATGGTATTAATAACGATGTAGCCTTAACTTTACTTAACTCACAAAGCTAACAATTACTTGTAATTTAGGTATTAAAAATTGAATTAACAGTGCTAAAAAAATATAAAATAAAGCCATTTTTGTTCGTATTACTGATGCTCTCATTTATGATAGGGAGTTCGTTTTATAAATTCAAAGATGACCCTAAACGCAAGGTAAAAACCATCGTTATTGATGCCGGACATGGGGGCAAAGACCCTGGCTGTAATGGCGTTAACCATAACGAAAAAACGGTAGCCCTTGCAGTTGCGCTTAAATTAGGTAAATTAATAGAAGACAATATAAAAGATGTAAAAGTAATTTTTACACGTAAAACGGACGTCTTTGTTGATTTGGAAGATCGTGCTAAAATTGCCAATGATAATAAAGCTGATTTATTTATTTCAATTCATTGCAATGCCGCTGGTAAGCCAGTAATGATTAAAGATAAAAAAACAGGTAAGTTACGTGCTAAAACATACAAAAATAAAAAAGGTAAATACGTCGTTGTTGAAACGACTAATCCATTGCCTTATGGCTCAGAAACATACGTGATGGGCTTGAAAAATGAAATGGGGCAAATGAAAGTAGCTCAACGAGAGAACTCGGTTATTTTATTAGAAGACAATTATCAAGCTAAATACGAAGGATTTGACCCTGATAGCGAGGAAAGTTATATTATCATGAGTAATTATACGTCTGGTTATGTCATTAATAGTGCGTCATTCGCTATTAAAATTCAGGATGAGTATTTTAAAAAAGCAGGTAGGGTAGATAAAGGCGTGCATCGCCAAAGTATATGGGTATTGTGGAGAACCGCTATGCCAAGCATTTTGACAGAGATTGGCTACTTAACAAATCCTCAGGAAGAGAAATTTTTAGGTTCTGAAAAAGGACAAGAATACATGGCGTCCTGCTTATTCAGGGCTTTTCGGAAGTATAAAGATGAACAGGAAGGAAATAAAAAAAATTATAATGATGAGTTAGAAAATCAAAAGGCATTAGAAAAAGAAATTTATGTTCAGCCTATAGATACTGTTGAAGAAGCAATTATATTGGATAAACCAGAGGAGCCTAAAGATGTTATTGTTAAAGATAATGCTAAACTATTGGCCGAACAAAAAGCGAAAGCGACGGCAGATTCTATTGCAAATGCTCTAACAACGCAGTTAAACAAGGATGCTAAAGAGAATGAAACAAAAACTAAAAATTACAATCGCTTAATGATGTTAGCTGATTTGAATTTTAGAAAGAAAAATTATAATGACGCACTCACTTTTTATAAAGATGCTGAGAAAAATAATGTAAACCATGATAAATATCCATCACAAAAAATAAAGGAAATTGAATCAATTGTTCCAGCTACTGAAAATAAATCAAAAGTAGATTCAATTAAACCAGAAAAAATAACGACAGCTATCGTATTTAAAGTCCAATTTGCAAGCAACGACAAGGAAGTGGATGCCAAAGTGAAATATTCTAATGTTAATGAAGTGTCGTTTTATAAAGCAGGTGTTATATTTAAATATACATCAGGTAATTACAAAACATTTGAAGACGCAACTAAACAACAGACTAAGTTAAGAGAACTTGGTTATAAAGATTGCTTTGTAGCCGCCTTTAAAAACGGCGTTCGTATGGATATTAACGAGGCAAAGAAGTCTCAGTAGAGCAAAAATAGAATTTAGGGAATCTATATTAAATAGAATTTTTTTAGGCGAACGATTTTTTAAAAGCGCAGTTTACATGGGTAAATGAGCAATTTAAAAATGAAGTTCAACGACAAAAAATTATTTAATAGAGGTTACCTTAAGGTTTAAGTTCTTCATGAACCTCATAAACGCCATCTTCTTTTATTAATACTTTTCGTTGACGGTATAACACGCCAATAGATTTTTTGAATGTAGCCTTACTCATATTAAATTTCTTGGCAATTTCTTCAGGAGTGCTTCTATCAGTGAGTTTTAAGATGCCACCATTTTTTTTTAAATATTCTAAAATAATATCAGTAGAAGATAACACATGTTTAAATCCAATGTTTTGTAAGCTTAAATCTATTAAATTACTTTCTCTAATTACTTTGATAAATCCTTTCAATTCATCGCCAACTCTGATGTCTTTGTAAATATCGTTGTTGTATATTAACCCTTTATGCATCCCATTGATGATACAATTAAAGCCCATAGGCGACTGGTCGTAAACCATTAAATCAACCTCTTGACCTTGTTCTACCTGCAAAATTTCGTTGCTAATAAATTTATTTATTTTGCTAGAAGCTACAATTCGCTCTGTTAATTCATCTAAATAAACATAAACAACATAAGCCTGCCCTTCTGCCATTTTATGTTTTTGTTCTTTGAACGGTACAAATAAATCTTTTTCTAATCCCCAATCTAAAAACGCGCCATACTCCGTTACTTCAGATACAAATAAGTGAGCAAAATGATTGATTTCAACATAAGGCTTCAAACGTGTTGCTATAAGCCTGTCTTCAGAGTCTTTATAAACAAATACTTCTATAGCTTCTCCAATTTCAAATTCAGGTTCTATAAATTTCTTAGGTAATAGTATAGCCTCATTATCTTCGTTGCCTAAATACATACCAACTGGGGTATTTCTTAAAATAGTAAGTGTATTGGTTTTTCCTAATTGTATCATTCTATGTGGTTATTTGCACGAAGGTACTGTTTTTTTATTTCTTTTTGGAGTACTATAAGTATCCCTTTGGTTTGTTACTCTTGTTATTATTTATACATTTAATTCGTGAATTAATTATAGAAAAGATGAGCGCTAATTTAACCAGCCAAAGAGAACAAATATTAAAATTGTTAAAAGATAAATCGGTGATGAAGCAGGATGTGTTTAAAAACACAACTGCTGCGTTTGATTTGTTAAAACAGGCAATTAGCGAGATTGCTCAAAATTTAAAACAAGAAACAGAAGTAATTGATAAACGGATTGGAATTACGGTAACCGAAACAAATAATTATGTAACGCAGTTAAAAGTAGCTGGCGATATGCTTGAGTTTTTTATGCATACCAATGTGTTTCAATTTGATAAATCGCATGTGATGTTTAAAACAGGTTATGTGAAACAAAACGACTATAATTCTTATTGCGGCATCATCAATGTGTACAATTTCTTAGCAGACTCCTTTAAATATAATCGTTCGGAGGACTTAGGCTATTTAGTTTGCCGTATTTTTATTAATAGAGAAATGCGTTTTTTTATTGAAGCTAAAGGTATGATGGGATCGAAGTATGCATCGTTTTCGGATGCGCCTATTAATAAAGAACAATTATTAGAAGTGATTAATGACTTAATTATTTATGTGATTTCTTTTGATTTATTTACTCCGCCATTTGATGCTGTAAAACAAGTGTCTGTAGGCGAAATGCAAGAAAAAGTAAGTAGTATTAATTTAAGAATAGGTAAGCGCCTGGGATATGGCGCTAGTGCTGGTACCGATGAAGAATTGTATGTTTAGTTTTTTTGTTTCAGGTCAAAAAGTATTGAATAAGAAATACGGAAGTAATAATTTAACACTTTTTTTTTAAATGAAAAATAACGTTATGAATAAATTTTATAAATTGATGATTCTTTTTAGTTTAACTTTATTACAAGTTGGAGGAGTAAGTATTTATGCTCAAAGTGTAATTACTAATGTCATTGCACAACCTTGTAACAATAATGGTCAAGTTAGTGTGACAGTAAGTGGTTTTACAA
>JANYGR010000452.1 GCA_025359355.1 Bacteroidota bacterium
CATTGTGATGTTCACATTTATTTTTGTGATCACAAATGCCGTATTCCCTTGGTAAACCTAAGTAATATCTAAAGCAACTAGACTTTAAACACTTAGGGCATTTACCTTTTTTAAAGGGTGATTCTTCAAACTTGAATTTTGATAGTGTTGTCATAAAATAATAAGAAATTAAAAAAATGAGTTGTGTTAGTTAAAACAAAGCATACTGCACCACGCAGTATGCTAAAATGGTAAGCCTTACATTACTTGGTTTACGGCTTGTAAGTAGGTTAAATGCACCTGCCCTAATTTTTCGGGAGTTAATACTATATCAATACTAACTGTACATACATAGTGCATAAACACATCGCCTAAACAAGCGGTGTAGGCTAATTGTTCTTGAAGTTGTAAATTTTGGTGTTGGAGATTTTTTGAGGTGCTAACAGCATTACTATTATTCGTGCCATTACCTTTTTTTTGATTGTTCTGCATACTTTCAATTTTTGAGTTAATAAAGGGGCGTGGGTTGCAGAACAATAAATTACCATTCGGAAATGATAAGAAAGTTGTGCGTTTACAAAACGCTCCCACGCCTTTATTTTTAATTTGTTCTTTCTTAGTGGTGTCAAAACCATTGTTTAATTTATTATTCTGCACGACTAAAGTATGTATTTTTTTGTTATCAATTTTTTGCATCATAAAATGTTATTAACAGGGTTAAAATGATAGTTCTAATTGAGCGTTTAGGCGCTCGGTGCGCACCATTTTAAGTTCTTTTTGCATACTGTGCAAGTTGTCTTTTTGCGCTTGTATGGCTTCTAATAGCTTAATTTCTTTTAGGTTTATGGTGTTTTGAACTTCCATTTTTCCTACAAAATGATTATAAAGAACCTCGTAGCACTCAGCTTTGTATTTTATAAAAGTTGGTTTGGCTCGCTCGTTTATTTTTGTTTCGTCAATACTAAACAACCATCCAAAAATGTATTTTATTGGTAGGCAAAACATTTTTTGTTTTCGTCCAATTTCATCCGATGCGTATACCGTATCGGTATACACATCTTTTAATATATAGTCGTTTTTAATTCGTTCAAATTGCTTTTGATGATCGATGCCCAGGGCTTGGCAAATACTTCTAATTGCTACGTAGTGTTGTTGGCTTTCAAATGGGCAGTCAATAGCGGTGTTGTTTACTGTTACTTGTTTCATGAGGTGGTGGGTTTTTTAGGTTATTAATATTTAGTATTAGTCCAATGAATTATTTTACCATTAAAGCTGCCTTTGAAGTATGCATAAAAATCGCTTATGCTATCAAAGCCATCGTTTGTGGCTAATTTCAATAAAACTGTGTTGTCTAATTCTTTGCCATCCACGTAAGTTTTGGGGCTATCAAAAGCTTGTGTTTTTGGATTGTACCAATACACAATATTAATTTCTTGTGTGCTGGTGCATTTTACAACTGGTGCAAATTGATAGCGCTGTGGTGTGCGGTTGTTAATTACAAAGTGAATATCATAACCAGCTTTCCATCTGTTAAATTCATCACGTCGAATGGTGTGTATTTTTGGCGCAACTGTGTTTGTTATTGTTCCTTCAAAATATTCTTTGAATTTGCCGTAATATTCGCCAAAGAAATAACCTAATTCGTTGAAATCAATAAATTTATTTTGCTCTAATCCAAATATTACTTTTTCTACAAAGTATGTAGGCTTATTATTTAATTGTGTGCTAAACGCTAATGTCATGGTGAGTTAGTTTTTAAAATGGTAATTCGTTTTCTCTTTGTAAATCTGTTATAACAAAATCAGATTTCTTAACTACTTGCATAGCTTCAAGAATATAGCAAGGGACTTTTAAAATAGTTGTTAATCGTTTAGCTTCTTCTAAAGCGGAATTATACGTTGGATGTTTAAATACTGGCATATTGTTATGCTCTGCGTATATCATGTAAAATGTTTCTTTAGTCATATTTTTAGTTTTTAAAATGTGTGTATGAGTTCAATTGATGTATCATTAATATTTCTTTTTGAAGCAAAAAAAACTTCAAATCGTGGGGAGTAATACAATAGCCAATTATTTTTTTTAGCTATTCTAAACGAGTATATAAAATCTTTCATACTAAAATAAATTAGAGTGTTTAACTTCTTTGTTGCTTTCAGTTTCGCAAAATTTAATTAACTCGTTAAGGTTTTTTAAACTGCTTTCGTGGCTATCGTTGCTAGTGTGTGGCAGTATTGCTTCAAAGTATTTTTTACCTCGCAAAAAACCGCTTGTAATAGCTTCTAATGATTTGTTGCAATAGGTGTTATATGCTTCAATACATACTTGCAAGGCTTTTTGTTTTTCGGGTGATACTTGCGAGTTGTTAATTATCAATTTTTTATGATTAACAAAATCTTCTAACGATTGTAAAAACCAGTCTTTTTTTGATTTTTGCAAAAAATTTTTTGCGTACTCAACCGATGGAAACGTTTTATCGTGTGGACTACCATTAAAGCTGATTTGTGAAAAAACTTGTCCTGTTAAGGCACATATAAAGTAGTTGTGTATGGCGTATGCTTTTATCATGACTAATGTTGTTTTGCTGTTTGTAACATTAAACTATTTACTTTTTTTTGCAGATCGTAGCAATCGTTTACTTGCTTATCGTAAAATTCGATTAACGTTGAACATTGCTTATCGCCCACAGTTAGCGAACCTTTTTGCGTGTTGGCTAATTCTATGTAGTTGTTAATGCAACTACTCATTAGTTTTATTTCGTTTGTTGTAAATTCCATTTGCTTATATTTTAAAGATTAATAATGTGTTTAGGCTTACTGGTTCTGCATCACTCGCTTTTAGTATATGCAATGGCACATAAGTGCTACATATAGTTGCAAGTGCGTTGTGTATTTGCAAATCGCTTTCGTCGTGTGTAAAGCTTTTATCATGCACCTTATCAAAGGCTTTAAAAATTATTACAGTGATATTCATATTAATCTTTTTGTTTTTTAGTATTTGATTTATAAGTTAAATCGACAACTGTTACATCAATTGGAAAATTTAGAAGTGATTTTTTGTAATCGTTTAATTCGTAAACACCAGTAATTTGAGCGATATACTTTTCTGTTTCACACATCAATTTTCCATCCATACAAATAGAAAGAGTGTATGTATTTAATTCTTCGTTAGCATCAATTACACGCTTTTTTTTGAATAGATTTTTTAACCAGTTTAGCATAATATTATATTGATAAAATAAAAACTGAAATAATAATTAGCGAAGCCCAACCGATTAAAAAAACTGGTTATACAGCGGTTATGTTTCCTCTTTTGATTACCACCAATGTTACAAAAAAATAGTTCATTGGTGCATTATATCACTAGTTT
>JANYGR010000459.1 GCA_025359355.1 Bacteroidota bacterium
GGTTTTGAAATTGAACGTGCTTTGATTGCGCAAGTGAACAAGCATAAAAACATTACCGTTCTCGATCATCATTATGCCATTGATATTATTACACAGCATCATTTAGGACAAGTAGTTACTTCCCACTCTAGTGATATCAAATGTTTTGGCGCATACATCTTAAATACTAAAACACAAAAAATAGAAACGGTCTTATCTAAAATCACGTTAATGGCTACTGGTGGGGCTGGTCACGTATATGCCACTACTACCAATCCAACCATTGCCACAGGTGATGGCATTGCGATGGTTTATCGTGCCAAAGGTCAGGTAAAAGATATGGAGTTTGTGCAGTTTCATCCAACGTCTTTATATAATCCAGGCGAACATCCGAGTTTCTTGATTACAGAGGCTATTAGAGGTTTTGGCGCTGTTTTAAAAACAGTAGATGGCAAGGAGTTTATGCAAAAATACGACGAACGCCTATCATTAGCTCCTCGCGACATCGTAGCACGCGCTATTGACAACGAATTGAAAACACGTGGTGAAGATTATGTGTATTTAGATTGCAGGCATTTAGATAGAAAAGCATTCATTGAGCACTTTCCAAACATATACGAAAAGTGTATGAAATTAGGCATCGATCCTTTTGTTAATTTAATTCCCGTTGTTCCTGCTATGCATTACTTATGCGGCGGCATTCAGGTTGATCAACAAGGGCAATCAACCATACACCATTTATTTGCTGTAGGCGAATGCGCTTGTACAGGCCTACATGGCGCTAATCGCTTAGCCAGTAACTCCTTATTAGAAGCCGTTGTATTTGCGCACCGTGCTGCCAAAACAAGTATAGAAGCTGTTTCTACAATTTCATTTAAAGAACGTATTCCCAATTGGGACGCAGAAGGCACAGAGCATGCCGAAGAAATGATTTTGATTACACAATCGCAACGCGAAGTGCAACAAATTATGAGTAATTATGTTGGTATTGTTCGCTCCGAATTGCGCCTCAAACGTGCTTTCGACCGACTCGAGATTTTATATAAAGAAAACGAAGCGTTGTACGAAAAAACAACTGTTACACAAAAATTATGCGAGCTGCGTAATTTAATTTGCATCGGTTACTTAATTATTAAGCATGCCATTAGGCGCAAGGAATCAGTAGGTTTGCACTATATGGTGAATTATAAAAAGTAAGGATTGGCTGGATTTTTTCTTCCTAAATAATTTTTATAAAATTTATTGCATATAAAAGAAAATTAGTACATTTGTAGCCCAAAATGGTAGATGTAGCTCAGTTGGTTAGAGCATCGGTTTGTGGTACCGAGGGTCGAGGGTTCGAGCCCCTTCATTTACCCCACTAAAACCTGTTAATGTAAATTAGCAGGTTTTTTTATGTTCCTTAATTTAAAGAGGGATCGAATGCAAAATCACTAAAAGCCTTAAAGCCCGGGTTTATTTTGATTAATTCATCTCCCCATATATCATCTGGTGCTGTTAGCATCAAATCATCATAATTACTAGGCTCTATAAACCAAGAATCGTTTTCCAATTCGTCCTGCAATTGATTAGGGCTCCAGCTGCTACAGCCTATATAAAAACGGACTTGTTTGTTGGATATTTTACCTTGCTCAATCATCTGTGTGAGCTCCTTAAAATTCCCATTCATATACACACCTCGTGTCACTTCAATACTGTCGCTTAATTTGAGCCCAAGAGTGTGTGTAAAAAATAATTCGTGAGGAGCTACAGGACCACCTTCAAATAAAGGAAAATTTCCATTTTTTAAATGCGGAAATACATCTTTCAATAACAAACCGTGTGGCCTATTAACAACGAACCCCAAACTTCCTGCATCAGAGTGATCGCAAACATACACTACAGAACGTTTAAAATAACCACACTGTAAATATGGTTTCGCAATTAATATGTTACCTTGCTTAAGCAATATAAATAGAATGTTTAATTTTGTATAAATTTACGAAAATGAGTCAACTAAACGAGCATATTTCTCAACTAAGAGAAGATTTTATGAAAGGAACATTGTCGGAAAACGACATTTCTTCTTTACCATTTATTGTGTTTGAAAAATGGATGAACGAGGCTATTCATGCTAAAGTAAACGAAGTACAGGCCTTTCATTTAAGCACTGTTAGTAAGGATGGTAAGCCATCTGGACGTATTTTATATTTGCGCGAATTTTTTGATAACGATTATTATTTTTATACAAACTACCAATCGCGCAAGGCGTTAGATATTAGTAATAATCCTTTTGGAAGTTTCACTTTTTTTTGGCCAGAATTAGAACGTCAGGTTCGCATGGAAGGAACTATTGCTTTAGCGAGCAAAGAAAAAAGTGATGCGTATTTTAATGCTCGTCCTACTGAATCTAAAATAGGCGCTTGGAGCTCCCCACAAAGCCAGGTGATAGAGAATAGAGACGTATTGGATGCTTATGTAAAAGCCAACGCTGTTAAATTTGAAAACAAAGAAATTCCTCGTCCTGAACATTGGGGAGGTTATGTGTTTACTGCCAATTATTATGAGTTTTGGCAAGGCCGAAAAAGCAGATTACACGATCGTATTTCGTTTACTAAAAATGGCGATGCTTGGAAAATAGCACGGTTAGCGCCTTAACATAAGGCATTGTCTATAGATTCTACATAAAACTCAACCTCTTTTACATTTTTTTCCATGACGAAAAAAAGTAACAAAAAAAGTCAAGCCAAAACACCAAATCCATTTTTCCTCACACATTCCACGCTTCACCTCCACCGGAAAAACTAGGATTTCGCACTGTTTTGGCAAAACCTACCGCACTATTACCAACGTGTGCATTAGTTTATGAAGTTTAATTCCACTAAAATATTAAAGTGAACCTATATTGCCCATTTGCGTGAGGGATGCAAGCGGAAATCCTTTTTGTAGGCACGAAAAAAAGATTGCAGCGACAGCCCGACCCCGCCTGCCTCTTTAGCGGGGACACGCCCAAAATCTGAAATTTATAAAGGTTTAAGCATACAATTTATATCTTTATAAATCGTTATATATCGCGGTGCATATTAGGATTTTATATATAGTTATGATGTTGTGTGGAATCTTATTTCAGGCACAGGCGCAAACGAATTTAAAACAAAAAAAAATCATTGCTAATCGTGATACTCTTTTTTTGGATAGTTTGAGTTTAATCCCAGGATCAGTTCAACTTAGAGTAAAAAGAAATCCTATAGATACTTCCACTTACAAAATAAATTATAAGTTGAAAGCCTTGATTTTTAAGGTTAAAACAAATGATACACTCATTGTTGCTTATAAAACATTCCCTTATAATTTCGAAAAAACGTATGCGCATAAAAACACATCGGTATTAAGTAAAGATCTGTCATTACCTACAAACCCCTATAGCATTAGCTTTGATGGCAAGACTACAAATACCGAATCGTTTGTATCGGATGGGCTTAGTAAAAATGGTAGTATTAGTCGAGGAATTAGTTTTGGCAATAATCAAGATGTGGTTGTGAACTCCAGTTTAAATTTACAAGTGAGTGGAAAGCTAACGCAAGAAGTTAGTTTATTATTAGCAGCAACGGACGATAATATTCCCTTTCAGGCCGATGGAACAACAGCGCAACTGCAAGAGTTTGATAAAGTGTTTGTTCAATTATCAAATCAAAACACCAAATTAATTGTAGGAGATTTTCAGTTGCAACGACCGAATAGTTATTTCATGAATTTTTACAAACGTTCGCAAGGAGCTTATTTATCTAATAATTACAAAGACACTATTAATAAAAAAACAGTCACTTTTAAAACACAATTGAGTGGGGCTGTTAGTAAAGGAAAATTTGCACGAAATATTATTCAAGGCACAGAAAACAATCAAGGCCCGTATCGCTTGCGTGGCGCAGATAATGAGCAATTCATCATTGTATTATCAGGAACTGAAAAAATTTATATAGATGGGCGCTTGTTACAACGTGGACAAGAAAATGATTACATCATCGATTATAATACCTCTGAAATCACTTTTACAGCGAGACAAATCATAACAAAAGACAAACGTATCATTGCGGAATTTCAATATGCTGAACGAAATTATTCTCGTTCCCTGTATTTTTTTAGTGAAGAAATAGAAGCTCAAAAATTAAAATTGCGCTTTAACTTTTATGGAGAACAAGACAATAAAAATAAAACCCTGCAACAAACGCTTACTGAAGCTCAAAAATTAACCTTGTATAATGTTGGTGA
>JANYGR010000524.1 GCA_025359355.1 Bacteroidota bacterium
GCTCCAACAGTTAACGGCGAAATTAAAGGTGGAAATTCTCAAATCACTGGTAACTTCACAGTAGAAGAAGCTGATGCGTTAGCTGCAGTGTTAAGTTCTGGTAAATTACCTGCTCCTGCACATATTGTTGAGGAAAGCATTGTTGGCCCTACCTTAGGTCAAGAATCTATTAATTCAGGATTGATTTCATGCGCCATCGCTTTATTAGTAATTTTAGTATTTATGTTCATGTATTATAATAAAGCAGGATTGGTTGCCAACATTGCTTTATTATTCAACATGTTCTTTATTATGGGAGTACTTGCATCTATGACTGCCGTGTTAACCTTACCGGGTATTGCTGGTATCGTATTAACCATTGGTTTGGCAGTAGATGCTAACATCCTAATTTTTGAGCGTGTCCGTGAAGAACTCGCCTTAGGTAAAAACACACAACAAGCCATCAAAGAAGGTTTCAAACACGCCATGAGTTCTATTATTGACTCTAATGCTACTTTAGCAATTTTAGCAATTATATTAGCAGTTTTTGGTTCTGGACCAGTACAAGGTTTTGCTACAACGTTATTAATTGGTATTGGAGCATCTTTATTCTCTGCTATTTTAATTACCCGTGTTATTTTCGAATGGATGTTAGAGCGCAAAATGCCTGTACCATTTGATAATGCATATACACGTAGTGCATTCAAAAACATTACCTTTGACTTCGTTGGTCGTCGTAAAGTTTACTACGCAATCTCTGCAGTTATTATTGCATTAGGTGTAGTATTCTATTTCAAAAACGGTGGCTTCAAATTAGGCGTTGACTTTAAAGGAGGACGTACTTACCAAGTTCAGTTTGATAAAGACATGAACACGGAAGATGTGAAAAAAGCTTTAGGCAATGTATTTAAAGATGCAAGTTTAGAAGTGAAGACTGTTGGTAGTGCTAACAAATTAAAAATCACTACTTCTTTCCGTGTAACTGATAACTCTGCAACAGTTGATACTGAAGTAGAAAAATCTTTAGAAGACGGATTAAACACCTTGCCTGCTAAACACGAAATTGTAAGTCAGCAAAAAGTAGGACCAACCATTGCAACCGATATTTTATACGGAGCTTATGGAGCCATCTTATTCTCTTGTTTAATTATGTTCGTGTACATTGTTGTTCGATTCAAAAAATGGCAATATGGTTTAGGTGCGGTTGTGGCTTTATTCCATGATGTGTTAGTGGTATTATCTTTCTACACAATATTAGATGGTGTATTTGCTGGCTTAAACTTAGAAATTGGTCAAGACTTTATTGCGGCTATCTTAACGGTTATGGGTTACACGATGACAGAAACGGTTGTTGTATTTGACCGTATCCGTGAGCGTTTAGCTGATAGTGGGAAAGAAGATGTTGGTGGACAAGAACGTATCACTTTAATTAACTACGCATTAAATAGTACCTTAAGTCGTACGATCTTAACATCGTTAACTGTATTCTTCGTGTTATTAGTAATCTTCATCTTCGGTGGAGAAAGCATCAGAGGATTCATCTTTGCTTTATTAATTGGACGTATCATTGGTACTTACTCTTCATTATGTATCTCTACTCCTATCGTTGTAGATTTCGATAAGAAACATAAATAAGCCTTAAGCTTATAAATTAAAAAGCCTCCATCAATACTGTGATGGAGGCTTTTTTTATGGAGTTAATTTTTAATGAATTTTTATTATATTTGATAAGCTTGTAAACGACTTTTTGGAGCACGCATAAGTAATTTAGCAGAAAAATTAAGAGAGGAACTCATTAATAAATCGCCTAAAACAACTAAACCATGAAAACAAAACTATTAATCTCTGCACTAATTTTATGCATTATAAGTGCAAACGGACAAAGTAAAAACTATAAATACGGAGTTACTGCTGGTGGCTATATTCAGCAATACAATGGTAACTTAGGTAATAGTTTTTTTAAATTCAATACCGTTTGCTTTGCTGGAGTATCAGCAAACTTTGGATTATACTTAAACAAGTCGTTTGATTTAAACCTCGGTGGTTCAATGGGGCAATTTGGATACTGCCAAACAGAGGCTGATGCTAATAGAGTAGTTTCCCTTAAACAAAGATGTCCGGGGTGTACAAATAGATTAGGGATGGGCGAATTAAGAGCTTTTATGGTATCCGGAAACATCGCTCTTAAATACAAGTTTGCAAATAATATTTTCTTAAAAGAAAATTCAAAACTCGCTCCATATATTTATTTAGGAATGGGAATTAATAGTTTAACGGATAATATGGGCAGGCATTGTGTCAACGAAGGAAATCACCTCTCAATAAATGCAGGCTTAGGAATAAAATATAATATTACTGAACGATTAAATATTGGTTATAACATAGGATTAGGCTGTTTTATGACAAAAAAGGTATATTATACAAATGCCTTAGCTAGTGAGGATACGGATCAAGATGCAGAAGATATAAAAATGGAAAAAAGAAAAGATATGTATATGCAAAACACGTTATTTTTAGGGTTTAATTTTTAATTAAAAAAACGTAAGTGCTAATCGTATCTGATTGTAGATTTCGATAAGAAACATAAATAAGCTCTAAGGCTTAACAACTCAAAAGAGGCTGTCTCAAAAGGACCGCCTCTTTTTTTTATTTAGCGATGAAGTGAAATGCTTAAAGTGTGTCGCATCCTCCGAATTGCGATTGAGCCAAGGTAAGATGCTTAATGCTAATGGGGATTAA
This sequence comes from Bacteroidota bacterium, assembly GCA_025359355.1. Lineage (GTDB taxonomy): Bacteria > Bacteroidota > Bacteroidia > B-17B0 > Aurantibacillaceae > UBA4416. Next base: position 2,719 of record JANYGR010000524.1, read on the forward strand.
AGCACCTTGTGCACGACGAGACCGAAACTGGCAAAAACTTACTTTTAGGTCTACCCTCTCCATTTATGACACTGTGCTAAAAGAAATATTACAACATAACAAGGTATGGGTGACAACGTAAGAAGGCATAGGTGACAACGTAACAGATAGGTAGGTACAGCGCAATAGCCAATATAGCCGATGCAAAACAACCTATTTATATTGCTACAAAACATAGCAAGCAGTTGCTCTATTTTTAGTGAACTTTGGTTTATGATAAAAGAAATTACAATTGAGCACGCGTTGCATAACAACCGTATGAAACTATTTATGAAGTTTGAATATGATGCTAAAGCTATTGAGCTTATTAAAACCTTGCCGGGTGTTAAGTGGAGCCAATCGGCAAAGAGTTGGCATGTTGGTTATTATCCTGAAGCATTGAACTCCATTAAAAAAACATTTAGTGGTAATGATGTACAAATTAAAACTATCAATACTTACGCCGATGTTACTAAACCAACCCCACTCAACCTAAAAAGACCAACAGGTACCCTACCCGACTTAGACCAAACGCATAAAGAAAAGATAAAGCAATTTACATACTGGCTAAAAAGCAAGCGCTATA
>JANYGR010000543.1 GCA_025359355.1 Bacteroidota bacterium
CTTGATTGACCGCTTCCCAGGCGTTCGGCAGGCGTCGCTCTTGCAGAGCCCGATACGATTTGCTGGCCATCCAGAATCCGTGGCCGAGCAGCGCGCAGGCCAGCTGGCCACCCGCCAGCGCGAGCGCCGAATGTGACAGCAATGGCGAATTGCTAAAATGAATAATATTTTTGATTTAAGAATGCAAGCAATGTCTTGGATTTTTAAAAATTCTGAATTAGAAGATTTATCAGAAACTTTAAATGAAGCGTATGATGATTTTGATGTTCTCTTAAAGTATGATTCAAGTTATTTATTCTTGGTTGAAAATTTAAAATTCTCACTTAGAGCAAATAAACGTTATATCGATTCGTTTATAGAAGAGATGGATAAAAACCCTCAAATAGTAGAGGAGGCATTTAAACCTGAAGCGTTTAATATAACAATGCAACAATTCACAAGTTCAATTGCTCTTGCTATTCCTGATGAAGAGTTTGCGCAACGACTTTTAGATTTAGTTGGAGCTTCTTTGAAAATTGAATTCTCATTGATTTGTGCTTGGGTATTAATGGATAAAAAAATGGTTTTACCTGCCGATAAAATAAAAGAATTGACATCTTTAGTAGGTAATTCAGCACAAGAATTCTCAGCGATATGCTATGAATTAGGCGTTGGTGTAAAATCAAAAAATGAACAAAGAAATTTTCAACATAAAAGCGATTATATAACAGAGCAACAAAACCTCGCCGATATTGGACTGAATGATTTAATGGAATTATAAAAGATATGAAGCGAGGAGATATTGTTGATATAGATTTAGGATTACCTCCTAATCAAATAAAAGGTCACGAACAGGGTTATACAAGACCATGTGTAGTAATTAAGCCGATGGACGCATTAAAATTGGCTGTTATTTTACCAATTACAGGAACAGAAAATAGTTATATGCATTACACAACCGTTGAACTCAAGGCAGGTACTGGTGGCTTAACTAAGGATTCATTTGTTTTATGTCATCAAATAAGAACTGTATCGATTGACAGACTTATAAAAAAAAGAGGAACAGCATCGCCTAGAGATTTAAGCAAAATTATTTCTGTACTAAAGGATACATTAGAAATTTAATTTTTCATAATTTGGTTTATAATAAAGGAAGAGAAATTTAACAGTTTCTCTTTTTTTATTATCTTTGATTTAGATGAGATATAGTTTACAAAATAATACTTCTTATAGTAATATCAATGTTTTGTATAACAGTTCTCAAGCATCTAACCGTAGTTTGTTTTCAAAACGCACAGAGCAGTATAGCTATGGCATGAACGGGCAAGAGAAAGATGATGAGATTAGTGGTAGTGGGAATGATTATGATTTTGGAGCAAGAATATATGATAGCAGATTAGGAAGATGGTTGGCTATTGACAATGAGTTTAGAATGTATCCTAATTATAGTCCATATTGTGCTTTTGGAGATAATCCTATACATCATGTAGATATAGACGGTAATAAATTTAAAATATATTATGAAGTTAAAGATGAACAATCTGGAAAAACGAAGATTAGACATGTTACCGTCAGAGATATAAATCCTGAAACATTACAAAAAGCAATTTTAAAATCAGGAAACAATGCTTTTGTGAAAAATGTTGTTGAGGCAATTAACTATGTTAAGCCTGCTGATACAGATTACAATATTTTAAATTCACTAGCAGAAGCTAAAAGGACAATTAAAATTAAGGAATCCAAAGGAGAGGGTACTACAAAATTTACAGATATAAATAATACAGTATTGTGGAATCCAAATTCAGGCTTAAATGTTACAACAGATGGTATTTATCAAGGGTTTCAATCACCCGCAGTGGGGTTATATCATGAGTTAGGTCACGCATTTAGAAATCTTTTTCATAAAATAAGTAGTATTTTTTCCCCTATGATACCTGATAAACAACATACGAATAAAGATGAAAAAAATAATACTGGTAAATATGAAGCATCTGTAACTGAGAAATTAGGCGAGCCTGTTAGAGATCGTTACGATGGAGGGTCCGAGGTGTTTGGTAAAAAAGTAACAGAATCAGAAAATAGACATATAGTAAAGCTTAAAAATGAAAAAAAATAAACATTTATATATAGCTTTATTTTGCTTTATTAATTTTTCTTTAATAAGCCAATGTGATACATTGCTTTTAATAAAAAAACTTGATTCTTTCCTTAATAATAGTGTGATTTTAAAGAAAAATTCTAATAAAAAAGTAAACTTAATTTTAGATAGTATTTTTGATAAACATTATTCTTATAGAAATAAAAGTTCTCATACAGCTTTTAAAAAAGATTCTAAGCAGGTCAAGGTTTCATTTATTTATAAGCTAGGCAATGAAGTCTTAATATTCACAAGGGTAACAGGTAGAGGTCTTATTTATAAAATATACATTGTTAATTTAATTACAAATGGTGTAAATAAATATGCCACATTGCGACAATGTAAAACATTAGAGGATATAAAAAATAGTCAAGTAGCGCATTTGATTTATTGCGATTAATTGGTGAGAGGGTAGTGTACCCCGCTCCGGAGCATCAAACTAAATAAAACACATACAATATGTTCCAATATTGGTCAATAGTAGTAAAATAAGGGTTTGGGGAGGTAGGTTAAATTATAGAGCCAATACTTTTTTAATAGCTTCTTTAATTTCTTCAAGCGTTGTACTATCAATGTTTCCAATTTTTTAATCAATCGTTCTTGAGATAGTGAACGAATTTGAAAACAATCGGCAAAGCCCCGCTACGCCGTATATGAGTTAACACCACCCACAGGCTGCGCTGGATTTTATGAGTAGGCAATGAGCGCAGGTAATCCTGCGGTAAAGTTATTTAACCCAACTGGTATCAGGATTTTTGTTGGTGTTAATGAGAGAGTGAAGATAAACTATTTTAGCGTTTTCATTTACGGTAAAATGTATCATATATGGTAATTTTTTACCAAGCGGCAAGC
>JANYGR010000525.1 GCA_025359355.1 Bacteroidota bacterium
TTATAATTTAGAAGAAGCAAATGGAACTGCTTATACACTTGGTTTTACCTTAGGTAACAGAACGGCTTATAAAAGACTTTTAATAGAACCGTTTTTTGGGATGGGATATGTCATATCCAATTTGTCTTCTAAGTCGTATGCTTGGTCAACAGGAGGAGCGATACAATACTATACTCAGCCTATGGTTGTTGCTAATCACGATTATTTTCAATTAAACATTGGAATTAAATTTGGGTGTTCATTCAAAAAAAATAAAATGAATGAAGGCATTGATAAAAAGTTTGATGAGGTTTATATACCTAAGTCAAACCAATTAGAGTCGTATTTCAAAACAGTTGATTTAAGAAATAAGAAAACGTCAAAATTTCTTAAAAAGGCCTTTGTCAGATATAAAACGCTAAACCGAAATGCTCTTCACGCCTACCGACACAATTACAAAGACACAACACGATTTTATAAAAACATGGATTATATTTTTAATGGAATAGCGGAGTTTATTAATAAGGGAAACCAATAAATACGAGGACGCTGGCTTTTTAGAAATATCGTTCTAAAAACCCCCCAATTCAGTAAAAATTCTTAAATTAGCACCTTATTTTAACAAAAATAAGAATGGACAAATTTTCCTACATTGGTACAAGCGATGTAAACGCTATTGAGGCGTTATACACGCAATATCTTCAAAATCCGGATTCAGTTGATGCTTCTTGGAAAGATTTTTTTAAAGGCTTTGAGTTTGCCCAAACCAATTATAGTTCCGAGGGTGGCGCTATTCCTGAAAATGTAACGAAAGAGTTTAAGGTAATTAGTTTAATTACAGGCTACCGTCAGCGCGGACATTTATTTACCAAAACAAACCCTGTTCGCCAACGCCGCCATTACGAGCCATCTTTAGCACTTGAAACTTTTGGGTTATCGGATAAAGATTTGGAAACTGTTTTTCAAGCAGGTAATGAAATTGGAATTGGTGCTGCAAAATTAAAAGATATTGTTGCTCATTTAGAACACACCTACTGCCAAAGCATAGGCGTAGAATATTTATACATGCGCGAACCACAAGTGGTTAAATGGCTTCAGGAGCGCATGGAAAAAAACAAGAACACGCCTAATTTTTCTGCTACAGAAAAAAAAGTGATTCTTAAAAAATTAACTCAAGCCGTTGTTTTCGAAAACTTTTTAGCGACTAAATATGTTGGACAAAAACGTTTTTCGTTAGAAGGTGCTGAGTCGGTAATACCAGCTATGAATGCGTTAATGGAGCATGGTGTTAATTTAGGTATTGAAGATTACGTAGTTGGAATGGCACATCGTGGACGTTTAAACGTGCTTACCAACATTATGAATAAAACGTATAAGGATGTATTCACGGAGTTTGAAGGCAGACCAAGTGAAGATTCTTTATTTGATGGTGATGTGAAGTATCACATGGGTTATTCATCGGATCAAAAAAGTGATGGAGGAAAAAATGTACATATTAGTTTAACACCAAATCCATCGCACTTAGAAACTGTTGCGCCAGTAGTTCAAGGAATTATTCGTGCTAAAATAGATAACCGTCACAAAGGTGATCATTCAAAAGCTTGTGCTATTGCTATCCATGGAGATGCAGCGGTGGCTGGGCAAGGCATCGTATATGAAGTTTTACAAATGAGCCAATTAGATGGTTACAAAACAGGAGGAACGGTTCATTTTGTGATTAATAATCAGGTTGGTTTTACAACAAATTTTTTAGACGGTCGTTCATCAACGTATTGTACCGATATTGCGAAAGTAGTGTTATGCCCTGTGTTTCATGTAAACGGTGATGATGTTGAAGCTTTGTGTTTCATTTCTAAATTAGCAATGGAATTCCGTCAAACGTTTCACCGTGATGTGTTTATAGATGTATTATGTTACCGTAAATATGGTCACAACGAAGGTGATGAGCCTCGTTTCACACAACCACTTTTATATAAAGCAATTGCAACACATTCAAATTCTAAAGACATTTATGTAAAACGTTTAGAGTTAGATAAAAACGAATTAGCAAACGAAGCTAAAGAGATAGAAGCTGCATTTAAAGCGGAGTTAGAAGAAAATTTAGATTTAGCGAAGAAAACTGAAAACGTAAAAATTACTTCTTTTTTAGAAGGAAATTGGAAAGATGTAAAAATGGCTGGCGCCAACGCATTTGACGCATCGCCAAAAACAGCCATCACCGATAAATTATTTTTAGAGATAGCCAACAAAACAGTTGAACTACCAAAAGATAAAAAGTTCTTTAATAAAATTCAGAAGTTGTTTGATGATCGTAAAGCTATGATTGCTAACGATAATTACGATTGGGCAATGGGCGAATTAATGGCCTATGCATCATTAATGAAAGAAGGGTTTCCTGTTCGTTTCAGCGGACAAGACGTAGAACGCGGCACGTTCTCTCACCGCCACGCAGTGGTAAAAGTAGAAGATAGCGAAGAAGAATATACGCCATTAAACAATATTGATGCGAAAGTAAAATTAGATATTTATAATTCGTTGTTAAGTGAATATGGTGTACTAGGTTTTGAATACGGTTACGCTTTTGCAGCACCAAACACACTTACCATTTGGGAAGCACAGTTTGGCGATTTCTTTAATGGCGCACAAATTATTATTGACCAATATTTAACTTCTGCCGAATACAAATGGCGTCGTATGAATGGCTTAGTTATTTTGTTACCTCACGGTTACGAAGGACAAGGTCCAGAACATTCATCAGCACGTATGGAGCGCTTTTTACAA
>JANYGR010000553.1 GCA_025359355.1 Bacteroidota bacterium
AATATGTTAGCGTACGTGTGCGAATTATTAACTGAATTAGAACTACCATACCGTATTTTAAAGTTATGTGGTGGCGATATGAGCTTTGGCTCTGCATTAACCTACGACTTAGAAGTGTGGAGTGCCGCACAACAACGTTGGTTAGAAGTTAGCTCTGTATCAAACTTTGAAACCTTTCAAACAAACCGTTTAAAATGCCGTTACAAAGGCGCTGATGGAAAAACACAATTAGCGCATAGCCTTAATGGTAGTGCCTTGGCATTGCCACGTATTGTTGCTTCGTTATTAGAAAATAACCAAACAGAAACAGGCATCAACATTCCTAAAGTATTACAAAAATACACAGGCTTTGAAGTGATTAGTTAATAGGATTTTTAATAAAGAAAATACTAATTAATACGTTACCAGTAATTTTAAGGCAACTTATAATGAAACGACACACACTAATCATATTCATAATTCTCATAACATTAATAGGTTGTGACAATATGGTTCGAAATGCAAATGAACAAGTTGAAAATAGTATTAAAACTTCTAAAATGGCAATGGACTTAGACGTGGTGAGTGCAAAAAAAACATTTGCCGAGATGTATGACAAAGCCTTGCAAAATAAGCCAGACTCAATTGTAAGTGAAAAAATCACAGACCTATATCTCAAAATAAATCAAACATCGCAATACATTGACAGTTTGCAATTTGAAATAAATAAGCTTGACGACAAAGACTTACAAAGTTCTACATTAATAAAAAAAATATTTCTCAATAATCAAATTGGCGACAGTATTTTTAATAAAGTTAGGCTAGCATACGGTAAAGCAATTGAAATTTCTATCATAAACACAACCAAGTCAAGACTAAAAAAAGTACAGGACACATATAACGCCGAGACAAAAAAACAATTTTTTGAAATGAATGGACCGCTTGGCGTAAGTATGATTCTATATGGCATAGAATCAGAATTAATAAAAGATGGGACTAAAAGTTTATCCGAATATACACAGGCTTTAAGATGATTAGTTCATAGAATTTTAATGAAGAAAATACTAATTAATACGTTAAAAATAATTGGAGTACTCTTAATAATAGGGAGTATTGCTTTGTATTTTTTGCAAGAAAAATTAATTTTCTTTCCTGAAAAATTGGATAAGAATTATGCTTTTAGTTTTCCTGAAAAATTTGAAGAATTAAATTTCAAAGCCAGTGATGGAAAATTATTGAATGGTGTGTTATTTAGAGCCGACTCTTCAAAAGGGTTGGTTTTTTATTTGCATGGAAACGGCGGATCTATCAAGGGTTGGGGGGATATAGCTACAAAATACACTTCGTTACATTACGATCTTTTTATTTTGGATTACAGAGGTTATGGTAAAAGCGAAGGTGACATTAATAAGGAAGCACAAATTTATGGCGACTTACAAATGGCTTATGACAGCTTAAAAAGAAGGTATAAAGAAAATAAAATTATCATCATTGGTTATTCCATTGGTACAGGCTTAGCAACAGAGCTTGCCTCTGTTAATCATCCAAAATTATTAATGCTTCAAGCCCCTTATTTTAGCTTAACGGATATGATGCAGCGCGAATATCCTGGCTTGCCAACTATTTTATTGAAGTATCCATTTGAAACGAATGTTTATTTGAAAGCTTGTAAAATGCCTGTCGTCATCTTTCATGGCAATGCAGATAAGGTTATTCCTTATGAATCATCGCTCATGTTAAAGAAACTATTTAAACCATCAGACACGTTAATTACCTTGGATAATCAAGGACATAATGGCATGAATGATAATTCCATTTATTTATCTATACTACAAACAATCTTAGATAAAACAACTCCATAATATCAGATTTTCAATTTGCAAATGTCCATAAAACAGTTAGTTTTGTTATAGGTAACTACACAACTTCTGAAAAAATCATTTTCCATATTCCTACTCACATTGTTTATGAGTCTCAAATTATGGGTCGTAGCGCAAACACAAACTACTTCGTATGATTCGGTTATCGTAAAAACCATTAAGCCAACAGCAACACAAGAAGAAAAAGTATTT
>JANYGR010000555.1 GCA_025359355.1 Bacteroidota bacterium
AATATGTTAGCGTACGTGTGCGAATTATTAACTGAATTAGAACTACCATACCGTATTTTAAAGTTATGTGGTGGCGATATGAGCTTTGGCTCTGCATTAACCTACGACTTAGAAGTGTGGAGTGCCGCACAACAACGTTGGCTAGAAGTGAGTTCTGTGTCAAACTTTGAAACCTTTCAAACAAACCGTTTAAAATGCCGTTACAAAGGCGCTGACGGGAAAACGCAATTAGCACATAGCCTTAATGGTAGCGCCTTAGCATTGCCACGTATTGTTGCTTCGTTATTAGAAAATAACCAAACAGAAACAGGCATCAACATTCCTAAAGTATTACAAAAATACACAGGCTTTGAGGTGATTAGTTAGTGGAATTTATCTGACTAACTACTTTTAATTTAACTAAAGACGCTAAATATATGGGGGACATAGGGATTGTGGGGTTGATTATTATTACTTTGAATTTTATTTTTTCCTACAAAGGATTTAAAAACCATGAAGTACTTGATAAATATAAATTTGATGTTGATAAAGTTTTAATATTCAAAGAATATCAAAGATTAATTACTTCTGGGTTTTTGCATGTTAATTGGATGCATCTAATTTTTAATATGCTAAGTCTTTATGCCTTTAGCGGATTATTAGAGGCTCATTTAGGTGGGTTTCAATTTTTACTAATTTATTTCACAAGTTTAATAGGGGGTAATTTATTAGCCTTACTTATACATAGACATCACGGGGACTATAATGCAGTTGGAGCATCTGGAGCTGTATGTGGGATTATTTTCGCATCAATCGCTTTATTTCCAAATCTCGGGATTGGATTATTTGGGTTACCTATCTCCATACCTAGTTGGTTATATGGATTGTTATATATTTTATATTCAATATACGGAATAAAGTCTAATAAAGACAATATTGGTCATGAAGCACACTTAGGAGGGGCTTTAGTCGGCTTATTAACAGCGCTGATAATACAGCCAACGGCATTATTACAAAACTACTTAACAATTTTAGTAATTACTATTCCGTCTTTAATCTTTATGTATTTAATAATTGCAAAGCCTCACGTTTTATTGATTGATAATTTTTATTTCAAAAAACATAAAAAATATTACAATATTGATCATAAATACAACGAAGAAAAAGTTAATAGACAGAAGGAATTAGATAAACTACTTGACAAAATTAGCCATAAAGGCATTGAAAGCTTATCTAAGAAAGAAAGACAAAGACTCGATGAATTGTCAAAATAAACATAAATAATTCTACATAGCATTTATTCAATCTATCTCTTTTTCAATTTGCAAATGTCCATAAAACAGTTAGTTTTGTTATAGGTAACTAAACAACTTCTGAAAAAATCATTTTCCATATTCCTACTCACATTGTTTATGAGCCTCAAATTATGGGTCGTAGCGCAAACACAAACTACTTCGTATGATTCGGTTATCGTAAAAACCATTAAGCCAACAGCAACACAAGAAGAAAAAGTATTTAGTAAGGTTAATTTAGACTTTGCTAAAAAGGTTGAAAACAAAGATCAAGACAGCTTATGGGATTGGTTAATAAGGTTGTGGGAACGATTTTGGGATTGGCTTTCGACTTTAATCTATGGTAATTCAACTGACGAATCAAAAGCAAATTTGATGAATATTTTCATCTGGATAATAGGTGTGATAGGTTTTGGAATTATTATTTGGTTACTGACACGCACTGAATTTACTAGCTTTTTGAGAGGTAATACTAAAAATACGGCATTTAACTTTTCGGACGTAGAAGAAGATATTTCAAGCATCGATTTTAATACGCGTATTAAAAAAGCAATTGATGATACTGATTATAGATTAGCTATTCGTTGGCACTATTTAAAACAACTTAATACTCTTAACGAAACAAAAATAATACACTACGAGCCTTTTAAAACCAACATTGATTACGGGTTTGAATTGGCTAAATCGCTACACCAACAAGCATTTACAAACATTAGCCGTATTTACGATTACGTTTGGTATGGTAAATATGATATTACAATGGCTGACTATGAAAAATTAGAAAAACAATTTAAAGCGTTTGAAGAGAAAATAAATAGTTAACCGCAAAGGCGCAGAGAAAAAAGAAAAAGGCAAAGAACAAGAGACAATAAGTAAGAGTTAATA
>JANYGR010000029.1 GCA_025359355.1 Bacteroidota bacterium
ATTAAACATGTGTTTAGTAAGCCCGAAAAGCTATCTGTATACGTGAGACAAACCATACATGAGATAGATAATATTGGAATTAGTTCCTTACCTATTATTGCCATTATTTCATTTTTTATGGGTGGTGTTATTACCATTCAATCTGCATTTGGCTTCACCAGCCCTCTAGTTCCTTTATATGCCATAGGTTATACGGTGCGCGAATCTATGTTACTCGAATTCTCACCAACTATTGTTTGCTTGATATTAGCAGGGAAAATTGGTTCTAATATTGCTTCAGAAATTGGTTCTATGCGCATTACCGAGCAAATTGATGCGTTAGAAATTATGGGTATTAATTCAGCGGGATATTTAATATTACCAAAAATTGTAGCCGGTGTTTTTATCATGCCTTTTTTAATTGCGCTAAGTATGGTATTGGGTATCGGTGGCGGCTATGTAATGGGCATTGCTACAGGCGCTTGTTCATCTTATAAATTCATTTATGGCATTCAGGCTATGTTTGAGCCTTGGAAATTATATTACTCATTTACGAAGGTGATTACCTTTGCTTTTTTAATTACCTCTATTTCTTCTTATTTCGGCTACTACACCCATGGTGGCGCTTTAGAAGTTGGTAAGAGTAGTACGGCAGCTGTAGTATATAGCAGTATTTTGATTTTGATATTTAATTTTATTTTAACTCAGTTATTCTTAACATGATTGAAATTAAAAACATATCAAAAAGTTTTGCTGATCGAAAAGTAATTGATGACGTGTCTTTTATCTTTGAACAAGGTAAAACAAACCTCGTTATTGGCGAAAGCGGTAGCGGTAAAACAACCATCATGAAATTAATGGTTGGTTTACACGAATTAGATGCTGGTGAAATATTATACGACGGACAAAACTTCCCAACCCTTGGTGTGAAAGACAAACAAGAGGTTCGTAAAAAAATAGGCATGCTATTTCAAGGTGGTGCTTTATTTGATTCGCAAACATTAGAGGAAAACATTCAATTTCCGTTAGACATGTTTACGAACATGAGCAAAGAAGAAAAATTGGATCGTGTTAATTTTTGTTTAGATAAAGTTCAACTAACAAATCGCAATAAATTATATCCTGGCGAATTATCAGGTGGTATGAAAAAGCGCGCCGCTCTAGCAAGAGCAATAGCGAATAGTCCGCGTTATTTATTTTGTGATGAACCAAATTCTGGCTTAGACCCAAAAACATCTATCGTTATTGATAATTTGATTCAAAGCCTCACGCACGAATTTAATATTACAACCATTATCATCACGCACGATATGAATTCGGTAATGGAAATCGGAGAAAAAATATTATACATCTATAACGGAAAGCCATGGTGGACAGGCAACAACAAAGAAATTTTAAAAACCACTAATCCCGAGTTGGTTGACTTTGTGTTTGCGTCAGGTTTTATGAAAGAAGTATTTAATGCAGTAAAAAATAAATAAATTTCTGCATTATTCAATTTGATTCTTTTTTTAAGCTACAGCTTAAACTGTTTTGTAATTCAAAAAAGGAACATCAATATTTTAATTCTAAAACATCTTAATAATATCCATTATCTTTGTAATCTTACAAATTAAATAACAGGCTACTAACTCGGAAACGCAAAAGCACTGAGCTTCGATGACGAATTAGTTTTTTTTATAAAGCACTAAAAAATGACACAAATAGACGTAAACCATGATAACGAAAAAGAAAACTTCGATTTTGAAATGAAAGCAACTACCTTTCATGGCTTAGAAGATGTATTAGCAAATGAATTAATGAAACTCGGCGCTCGCGAAATAGTCCCATTTAAAAGAGGCGTAGCGTTTGTGGGCGACAAAGGTTTTATGTATAAAGCTAATTTATGTTTGCGCACAGCCTTAAAAGTATTGGTGCCTATTTATTCGTTTACTGCTAAAGATGAACATGTTTTATATGCAAAGCTTAAAGAATTTGAGTGGGAAGAACATATTAGTCCTAACGATACTATTGCCATTAACTCCACCGTTAATTCAGAAATATTTGATCACTCGTTATACGTATCTCAAAAATCAAAAGATGCTATTTGCGATCGCTTTGTAGATAGAGAAGGTGTTCGTCCAAATGTAGATTTAGATAACCCTACCCTCAGAATTTATATTCATATTTTTAAAGACCAGGTTAATGTGAGTTTAGATAGTAGTGGCGATTCCCTCTTTAAACGTGGCTATCGAGTTGATATTGATACGGCACCAATGAAAGAAGTATTAGCAGCAGGCATGGTATTACTTTCTGGTTGGCAACCTCATTTACCATTAATTGATGGTATGTGCGGCAGCGGAACCTTAGGAATAGAAGCGGCGTTATATGCAAATAACATTCCTCCAGGTTGTTTTCGAAAAGAATTTGGTTTTATGAAATGGCGTAATTACGATGCGGCGCTTTGGGATAAAATTTACGAAAGTTCAATCAATCGTATTAAAGAAGATATGCCTTCTATTTATTCGAGCGACATTGAGTCAATTCCATTAGAAATGGCTAAGCGGAATGCTGCTGTAGCTAAAGTAGATGACATGATACAGTATCAGCAAATTTCTTTTTTTGATACGATGCCTACTAAACCACACGGTACTATTTTACTAAATCCGCCATACGACGAGCGTATCAAAATGGAAGATACTAATGCGTTTTACAAACAAATAGGCGATAAACTAAAAAAAGATTTTGGCGGTTGGACTTGCTGGTTAATTACATCTAACATGGAAGCGGTTAAGCATATAGGTTTACACCCAAGTAAAAAAATAACCTTATTTAATGCGGCTTTGGAATGTAAGCTTCTGAAATTTGAAATGTACAGTGGCTCCAAAAAAGCATCTAAACAAGGTAATCAAGAGGGTTAAATAAAGTTTTATTTTATTAATATAAATTACGCATATGTTGGTAATAGTGCGGTAGGCGTGGACGAACGGTGTGAACTGCAATTTTTTCGGTGGCATTGCGAAGACACTTGTGCGAGAAATAATTGGAGTTGGCGTTTGTCCTTGACTTTTGTTTCTTTTGGTTAAGCAAAAGAAAAAATAAAGATTCGCATTTTGATTGTACCCTAAATAAAAAGTAAATTATTTAACAACCACTTTCTGACTATATAATTTATTGTTTGAACAAGCAATAACTACGTAAGTGCCATTATCTAATTGATGCTCGTTATCAGGTGAAATAGTAATTGTGTTTTCTTCGTTAACGATAACTTTAGAAAAACTTTCTTGTCCTTTTTCATCTCTTAAAACAACTAACACTTCTTTGTTTTCCGAGCCTAACAGATTGACTATATTTTCGTCAATTGAATTTTGATTCGATGCTAAGCCGTCGTTACCTAATCTATAATTCACTGATACTAAGCGAGAAGATAATGTATGACCTTTTGAATCCGTTTGTTTAAGTCTGTAATAAGAGATTCCTTCATAAGGAATATAATCCACATCAAAATAATTAACTAATGAGCTGTAATTACCAAATCCTTTGATGGAAGTAACCTTTTCGAAGTTAATAGCGTCTTTTGATTTTTCAATTGTAAAATAATTATTATTGTTTTCTGTATTAGAAGACCAAGTTAATTCTACTTTTTTATCTGTGATGATGGCATCAAAGCTTAATAAAACTTCTGGTAAAGCTGAGTTTGTTTTTTCATCTTTAGCAGATACATTAGATAGAGAGGAATTAACTTGAGAAGATACTTGTAATGAAGAGGACAAACAAAAAAGGACAAATAATCGATTTAGTTTTTTCATGATATAATTTATATATTATAAAATTAGAACATTTTTTACACCGATTAAATTTTAGCTAAAACACTTATTAACAATACCTTATCTAATTGTTATTCTACAAGAAATCTACCAAATTACACCTATAAAAAGAAGATTATTTACCCTATAAAAACAAAAAGGCGAATTCTTTCGAATTCGCCTTTAGTAAAATGGCATTAAAACTTAAGCCTTTAAAAAGCCTAGTATTTTCTCTACGCTATCCTTAGCATCTCCATAAAGCATTTCAGAGTTTGGCTTGTAAAATAAAGGATTGTCTTCTCCTGAATAGCCTGCCGACATAGAGCGTTTCATGATAATTACTTTCTCTGCTTTCCATGCTTCTATTACCGGCATTCCGTATATAGAACTTGCAGGGTCATCCTGTGCACTTGGATTAACGACATCATTAGCGCCAATAACCATTACCACATCGGTATTAGGCATGTCATCATTAATTTCATCCATTTCCAAAACAATATCATAAGGCACGTTTGCTTCTGCTAATAATACATTCATGTGGCCTGGTAAACGACCAGCTACGGGGTGTATGGCGAATCTAACATTTTTACCCGCCTTGCGTAATACTTGCACCATTTTAAAAATGGGGTATTGTGCTTTAGCCACAGCCATACCGTAACCCGGCACTATAACAACTGATTTCGCTTCTTTCAATAAAGCAGCAACTTCTTCATGGTTCAATGACGTTACTTCACCTTCCATAGCTTTGGCTTCGCCTTTAGCAGCAGGTGTTCCAAAGCCTCCTAAAATTACTGAGAAGAAAGAACGGTTCATCGCATGACACATATGTATAGAAAGAATTGCTCCCGAACTACCAACTAAGGCTCCGGTTACAATTAATAAATCATTACCCAACATAAATCCTGCTGCGGATGCCGCCCAACCAGAATATGAGTTTAACATGGAAACAACAACAGGCATATCTCCACCACCAATAGCCATTACCAACATCACACCAATAAAACAAGCAATAGCTGTCATAATGCCTAAATAAAGTAACCCGCCGTTACCTTCTTGTTGAGCAAATAAAACACCTAGTACTATACAGGCTATCAATAACACAATATTTACAGCATGTCTGCCAGGATACATTAAAGCTTTACTGCGAACCTTACCTTCTAATTTTCCCCAAGCAATAATAGAACCTGTGAAAGTGATAGCTCCGATAAAAATCCCGATGAATACTTCTACTAAGTGAATCATATGTTCAGCATGTGTTAATCCATTAACTGGATCTATTTCAATTGTTAATTGAGTTTTAGGATCTAAATAAGAACCAAAACCAACCAACACAGCTGCTAGTCCCACAAAACTATGTAAGATAGCTACTAACTGAGGCATGGATGTCATTTCTACTTTACGAGCAAGTAATAAACCAATTACCGAAGCAATAGCGATGGCAATGATAATGTATACTTGTCCTGCCACGCCTTCTCCAAGTACCGTAGCTAAAATTGCAATTGCCATTCCTATGATACCATAAAATACACCGCGTTTTGCTGATTCTTGAGAGGATAAACTTCCTAAACTTAATATAAACAGGATACTTGCAAATAAATATGCTGCTGTTTGAATTCCTATAGCCATAATATCTTTTTAACTCTTTTTTATTATTTTATTATTTCGTGTCGTTTATGAGCTTGTCGAAACATTATTTTTTAAACATGTTCAACATACGATGAGTAACTACAAATCCTCCAACAATATTAATGCTCGCAACCAAAATAGCAATGAATGCCAAAATGGTCATTGGGTTTGAGAAATCATTAGTAGTTTGCAATAAACCACCAATGACGATAATTCCACTAATAGCGTTGGTTACAGCCATTAACGGCGTATGTAATGAGTGCGACACATTTGAAATCAATTGCCAGCCTACAAATACTGCCAATATAAACACGGTAAAGTGTTGTATAAATTCAGGTGGAGCAAACTTTCCTACAAAAAGTAATAAGGCGCCAACTACCGCCAAACGAATAAACATGGAGATCGTTTCTTTTTTTGATTTTTCTGCATCAGAAATTTTCACTTCCTCTGCTGTTGGTGGAACTATTTTTTTAGCACCACCCGCTGTGGGGCTTACTGGAAGTGGCGCAGGCGGCCAGTTAATTTTACCATTATAAGTTACCATTGCTCTTGAAACAACAGCGTCTTCCATATCAATTTTCCATTTGTCAGCTTTACCCATATCATCTAATAAGTGACATAAGTTGTTGCCATATAATTGTGAAGCTTGACTAGGTAGTTGATTTAATTTACCAACCATAGTAACACCATTGTCGGTTGTGTAAACTTCTCCGTTTCTGGTAAGACCACAGTTGCCACCAGTTGATGCAGCTAAATCCACAATCACAGAACCCGGTTTCATGGCGGCTACGTGATAATCCATCCATAATTTTGGAGCAGGTCGGCCAGGAATTTGTGCGGTAGTAATAACGATGTCAACTTCTTTAGCTTGTTCTAAAAACAATTTCATCTCAGCTTCAATAAATTCCTTACTCATTTCTTTTGAATAACCAGATGATGTTGCTCCATCTTCTTCTATTTCAACCGTTAAAAATTGCGCACCCATTGATTCAATTTGCTCTGCAACTTCCTTACGCGTATCAAATGCCCTCACTATAGCACCTAATGAATTGGCAGCGCCAATGGCAGCTAAACCAGCTACGCCGGCACCTATTACTAATACTTTTGCTGGTTCTACTTTACCTGCTGCTGTAATTTGTCCATTTAAAAATCTTCCGAAGTAAAACGAACCTTCAATAACCGCTCTGTATCCTGCAATGTTTGCCATGGATGACAATACATCCATTTTTTGTGCTCTTGAAATACGAGGTATCGCATCCATCGCCACAGCGTTTACTTTTTTATCTGCTAATTTTTGTAGTAAAGGTTGATTTTGTGCTGGCCATAAATAACTCAACATTACCAAACCTTCGCGCATCATATCAACCTCTTCCATCGAAGGTTCTTTTACCTTAAGAACGATGTCTGAGTTACCATATATATCAGCTGCTGTAGCAACTATTTTAGCTCCAGCTTCTTCAAAATCTTTGTCAGAAAAATTTGCTTTTACTCCAGCGTTATGCTGAATGTAAACTTCAAATCCTTGTTTTTGTAATCGCTTGACTGTTTTTGGAGTTGCGGCAACTCTTAATTCGTTTGGAAATATTTCCGATGGAATGCCAACTTTCATATCAATTTAGTGTTTTATATCAGTTGAACAAATAAAGCAAAAATAGTTGGTTTTTCAAACTTGATTTCCAATACGTTAAAAACTTACCGAATCTTTGTTGATAGTCCGATTAATATTTTTAAAGATTGTTTCGCTGATAAATTTCTGGAGCGACAAGCTAAAACAAACGAAATTAAAAAGCTAGAAGCGATATTAATCAAGCCTATGAATAATATACAGACAAATACTGTTACAATGAGATCTAAGCGGTATGCGTTATCGCTGCCTAATGCAATGCCGAAATTACCTGCGGAAATAGTAATATGTCTAATATCAAAAGGGATACCTATAAATTTCCCTATATTTCCTGCCATTCCCAAACAAAATCCTAAAAACAAATTACCGATAATGGCACCTAAATTTTTTTCGGCAAAGGCACCTATACGTTGCCGCTTCTCTAAATCATATAACTTAATCATTCTCGGGTGTT